>JAPLMH010000072.1 GCA_026387135.1 Candidatus Omnitrophota bacterium
CACGGCCAGGATATAGTCGATCGTCTTGAACTCGCAGGAGTAGTTCTCTTTAACGGATGGCAGAGATAATAAGTTGATGCCGGACAACTGCCGCATTATCATGGGCATAGCAAATATCACGGCGCCAATTACTATAATGAATGCCGAACGCCGGCATTCCTTATTAAAGAGCGCATAGATCACGAGAGTGAGCATTATAAAGTACGATACGCCTATGTGCGTATAAAAACATAATGCAAGCAGGAGAAGAGCGAAGACCGTCTTCTTATCCATAAATTGCCATATAGATAGTATCCCGAACGTGAGAGCGATAGTCGAGGGCATATGGTTAGTTAAAGAAGCATAGAATGACAAAGATGAGCTTATGGTGACGAGAGAGAAGAACGCGAGGCATGAGGAAAATTTATTTCTTAAAAAACTCCACAATGTGACCAGGAACGTTAATGGTAAGATTACGCTGAATATTTTTGCCAGGATTATCTTGTCGACGCCGGCCTCCATGAATAGCGCCAGCACCATGTGAAAAAGAGGCGGATATACATGCGGCCTTCCGGCCGGAGCATATTGCCAGAAGTCCCAGCTCGAGTAACCGCCCTTCTGAATAAAGCCCCACGCGGTCAAGAGATGATAATAGATGTCCAGATGCTGCGGAAATATCGGCCATCGGGATATCTGCATGATCGCGTAGAATATCAGGATGATAATGGACCAGAAATCGTAGGAGAAGTATTTTTTTTCAGTCATGACCTTTTTTTATCAGCGCTAATTTTTTAATTCTTGGCCAACTCTTGATCTCGGCTTCGCGTTTTAACGCCCCGGACCTGTCAGGATAACGTTCGCTATGGAGCAATCTTACGGGCGTTCTTCCATAAGTGTACCTGGCGCCCGTCTTGGCATTGTGCTCGCCCAGCCGGCGCTTAACATCCGTCGTGACGCCGGTGTATAGAGAAGAGTCCGAGCATTTGATTATGTACACGTACCACATGACAAATTTTGCTACTTCCTTTCGCCAGCAAAATTTAGTGGCGCGCCCGGGCAGAATTGAACTGCCACAACTGGCTTCGGAGGCCAGTGCCCTATCCATTTAGGCCACGGGCGCGCAATACTATAAATTTTTATTGCGCATAAGAAAAGATCCGGCTACACAGAATAGGCCGCTTGCCATGATCGCGTTCGGAGCGCCGAATCTGTTAGCAAGAGCTCCCGCTATAAGGCACCCGAACGGTACCATGCCCATGAAAGCGACCATAAATAAACTCATGACCCGGCCGCGTTTATCGTCGTGTACGATCGCCTGTATAATAGTATTATTGGCGGACATCTGTACCATCATGCCGAATCCTATGAATAATAGGGTCAGCATAGATAGCCATAAAACCCTGGAAAATGAAAAGGCTACCAAGCCTACGCCGAAAATATTGGTAGTTAAAAAGACTATTCCGTTCAAGCCTTTTGTGCCCTCACGGGACGCGAGAAAGAATGCGCCTATTAAAGCGCCAAGGCCGGTTGATCCCATCAGGAGACCGAGGGTATTTGCACCTCCGTGCACTACATCTTTCGCAAAGACAGGCATCAGGACTACATAGGACATGCCCATCATGCTTACCAGGCCGGTCAGTAGCAGGATGGACCTTATCAATTTATTGCCGAAAGCGTAGTTGACGCCCTCCTTTAAGCCCCGCATTATATGCTTGTCCTGGTTTACTATCACGCGATGGGTAATATGCATGCCCAGGAGCGCAGCAATGACCGCTATATAGCTCAGGCCGTTAAATAGAAAGCAGATGCCCTCCCCAAAAAGAGCCACGAGTATGCCGGCGATGGAAGGGCCTATGAGCCTGGCGGCGTTGAAGACCAATGAATTGAGCGCTATCGCATTCCCCAGATCCTCTCTTTTACCTACGATCTCAACTAAGAAGGCGTGCCTCGCCGGAGAATCGAAAGATACGACTATGCCTAAAAATATAGTTAGCGCAAATATGTGCCATACCTCTACTTTTCCGGTCATTATCAGCGCCGCAAGTATCAGAGCCTGCACCATCTCCAGCGCCTGGGTTATGACCAGCATGCGGTGCCTGTTCATCCTGTCGGCAAGCACTCCGGCGAAGGGAGTGAATATGAACGTCGGGATATTCCCCAGGAACCCTACGAAGCCGAGCATGAAAGGAGATTTCGTAAGACGGTAGATAAGCCAGCCTATGGCCATCTGCTGCATCCATGTCCCGGTCAATGATATACCCTGGCCTATAAAGAAGAGGCGGTAATTCTTATGCCTTAGCGCCCTGAACATATGTTTAAGATTATCTGATAAATTCATAGAACTTTCTTACCGATATTACGGTGGCGCCGGCGGCGCGGGAGCTATTCCCCACGCGGTTATCGTCCGAGACGACTATAACATGAAATTTTTCCGATTTATCCTGAGCCAGGCGTATTATCGATCTGTCCCCCTCGCCTGTGCCGGAAAATATCTGATTTGGTTTATTGAAGGATAGCCCCATATATTCATCTCTTCCGTCAAATACTACGTGGACTTCGGCTATCCCTCCATGACGGCGCTGGTACTCTCTGGCCAGGTCCGTTATCGCACTCCTGGCATCCTCGAGGCTCTCGTCCAAAAGATCGTCGATCTCGGGTATCTTATGTATCGCGTTATACCCGTCTACTATCAATACCTTCATACGGATTAAAGTACCCCATCTTAAGTTTTGGAAACTCTCTTTTTAACATATGGATCGTCTCTTTTATGCCGAACATCTCTTCGGGCCTTACCGATATCCCGAGCTCCTCAAAATATCTCAATGGATCATAATTCAGATTGCGCCATTGTATCATATCCACACGAGTCTCCTCTATCAGCTTTTTAAAGGCGGCGATCTCATCCAGAGAATCGGTGAACCCCGGCATCGTAAGATAGTTCAGCGATACAAATCCGCCCCTCTTCCTGGCCTCCTTGATGGATCTTATAAGATCATTGAACGAATAATTTTTCGGCTTATAATATTTGACGTAGTATTTTTCGCGCGCGCTGTTTAAGCTTACCCGTATAGAGTCAAGGCCCGCATCGAAGAGCCTTGCTACAGCGCCGGGCGAACTTGCGTTGGTATTCATATTTATCACGCCCTTCGAAGAGCATCTTCTGATGGACCTTATGGCCTTCTCTATGACTGCGGCTGAAAGCAGCGGCTCGCCCTCGCATCCCTGGCCGAAACTGACTATAGGCCGTCTTACATTATCGATATGATAAAGGGCTATCTGGGCTATCTCTCCCGGCGTAGGGATAAATTTTATCCTCGGCTGCGTAACGGGGCATCTATTTTTGGGTTGATACGAGATGCATCCGGCGCATTGGGCGTTGCACGCAGGAGACGTAGGAAGAGGCGCCTCATATCTGGCCAGGAAGAGATTCTTGGCATTTGGACAACCATAGGACAGCGCGCATCTTTCGAGATGCTTGACAATCCTATTCTTCGGGAAGATCTTATTAAGTTTTGCCGCGCCGCGACGGACTCGCCCCATATCCATGAAACGCGAATCGTGACAGAGCGACCTGTCTACGCGTACCGCCGCGGCGTATATATCACCGTCATGGATCGCGCATGCCGCATAAGCAAAGAGCGGTAAGGGCTTGGGCCTGCCAACCTCCCGATATGCGCTATTGTATGTGACCGTATATCCCGGCGGTAAAAAAGCTGCCATGGGCAGACGGTCCTTCTCCTGTATAAAATTTAAAGTCCGGGGATCATAGGCGACCGCCATTCTGTCCGGTAGATTAAATATCTCGCTTCCTGGAGGCAATTTAATAAGATCGGTCGGCCCAAGGCGAAAAAAATGGCCGCCCTTCATACCCGCGGGTTCTCTGATATTATTAATTCTCTTCATTTGATCTTGCCAGAAGATAGAGCAGGTCGGATAGGCGATTAAGATAGATCGCTATATTGGGATTTTTTACCATGCCTTTTTTTTGCAGCGTAACGCTTCTTCGTTCTGCGCGCCGTGCAATAGCGCGCGCCACATCGAGAGCGCTCGAAGCCGCGCCCTTACCCGGGATACAGAACGATCTCATCCTTGTTGCGCATTTGCCCTCCAGGCGATCTATCTCTCTCTCAAGAATAGATATAGAGCTTTTAGACGCTCTCTTTTTTATTTTGCTTGAGCCCGCGGCGCTCGTGGCCGCTTCGGCGCATAGAGCGATGAGCTCCTTCTGTATCGAATGAACGACCCTCTTCGTATTTTTGTCCTTCGACGCGTTCTTGGCCATGCCCAAGAACGAAGAGAGTTCGTCAAGGGCGCCGCATATCTCTACGCGTATATCATCCTTATCCACCCTCGTACCGCAATACAATGACGTCTTGCCTTTATCGCCGGTCTTAGTCACTATGCTCATCACACACACCTTAAGGGGCCAGGCGCTTTTTGTCTTTTGCAAGAAGCGCGAAAATAAATCCCGCGATACAGGTCGAATCCCGCCATCAGCACTTCGGGTGAATGTTTGACATTCTGGATATTCATCTGCAGCGCGGCCGCCTTGGCGTATACCGCCTTCATCAATACGAGCGGCATAACGGCTATCCCGAATACACCGCCCAGGCTCATGACTATCTTATACACGGCCGATCCCATTCCCTGCTTATCCGAAGGAGCGTGCGCCATCACCAGTTTGTTATTGGCCGGCAAAAAACACCCTATAGCTATTCCGGCTACTATGAGCGATGGCAATATAAAGAGCGATGAAGACTTCGGCGTAAAGAGAGAGAACATAAAGAAAGCCAGGCCGGTCAAAGCCATGCCTACGGAACATATCTTTCTGGCGCCTATTCTATCCGATATGATCCCGGCCAAGGGCGCGAATATCATGACCATCAGCGCGGGCGCCATCAGAAATAAGCCCGAATGCATGGCGTCGAGCCCCTTCACCATGTTAAGATAGAAAGGAAAGAGGAATAAGAGTCCCATATAGACAAATATCGCCGCGAAGGCCGAAAGGACCGCGAATGTGAAATCAAGATTTTTGAAGAGCGCTATATCGAGTATCGGTTCCGGTGTCCTCTTCTCGCGTATAATGAAAAGTATAAGCGCCGCGACAAATACCGCCAGGCACGATAGGATCACCGGATTATTCAGCCCCATCTTTCCTACAGAGTTCAGCGTATATATTAACGGAGCGAGCGAAATAAATATCAGCACTGCGCCAAGATAGTCTATGCTTTCCCGCAAAGATTTCCCTTCTTTTTCCGGCAATATTTTAAAAGCGGCTATCGCCACGCAAATACCTATCGGAATATTCACAAGAAAGACTCCGTGCCAGCCCATGTGGCCATTGATGTATCCGCCGAGGACCGGCCCTAAAGAGAAACCAAGGCCTTGAGCCGTGGCCATGATGCCGAGCGCGCGGCCCTGTATGGATGACGGCAGACACGTAGTTATAATAGCGATGCCTATAGGACTGAACATCGCCTCCCCGAAACACTGAAATATCCTTAAAGCGAACAATATGTCCAACGTAGGCGCAAAAGCGCAGAGAGATGTTCCCGCTATAAATATGACCAGGCCCGACGTAAATATCTTTTTAAGCCCCAGGACATCTCCGAGCTTTCCAAAAAGTAGAACAGTGCTCGTCACCACCAATAGATATGCCAGGGGCAGCCTTGCTACACTGCCTATAGTGGCATTGAAATAACTCGTTATCGTCGGCAAAGATATATTGAGCATACTGTAATCTACGCTGAACATGAATACCGATGCGGAGATCACCGCGACGATCAGGTTCTGTTTGCGTTTATCTTGTATCAGGAGCTCTTTCATTATAAAGGTATCTCTTCGATTATCTTGAACTCGGGCGGGGTCTTGAAGTCACAGCGTAAGTGGCAGGCTTTGAACTGGCTGTCGTGCTGGAGGGCGGCCAGACGCGCCTTTCGGAATCTTTCAAAAGAACCTTTCTCCAGGATCTTTAACGTAGGGCTCCCCAGCCTTTGAGAGCTGCGTTTCGCCTTATATTCCATGTTGATCTTACCCAGGCTCTCTTCGACATGATTTAAGAAATGCTTCTTCTTGTCCGCGTCGTGCTCCTGAGTGAACTCCACTAAAAAGGAATAACCCGGAGGGATCCGCCACTCCAGACATGCGCAGAAGAACTCCACATCTACGCCGGTAGCTTCTTTCGCTTTGTGTATCGCATCTATGATCTGGGCCTCATACAGCTTCTCACCGGTAGCGGAAGATACGTTCTTTCCCTTCTGGATAAACTCTATCACGGGCGCGGCTTTTTGGAAGCCCACCACTTTTATTATGTCGTCTATGTTATACCGGTAGAGTCCTCCGGGAGTTGTAAATATGATATAGTAGCGGCCGCCCTTCTTCAGTTTATCCAGAGTAAGATATCTCGGATGCGCTTTCTCGATATCCTCTTCGGGTATAAATTCATAAAAATTTGAGGCGGTGGTGAGGACCCCGCTCGGGCCGTCATCCGATATAGGCACCGACACCCGCGCCTCGGTCGATACGTATCCAAAGTCCCGCATCTTTATATCTTCCGGAAAATATTTATAAAGCTCCTTTACGTACAACCCCACCGTGCCGCCTGTCCAGCACGCTATGAGAGCGAGATCCTTCCAGAAGTCCTTAGGAAGTAGAGCGCCCTTTTCCATAAGAAGCTTCTCCAAAAACTCGGCTCTTTCCGGGTTGGGCCTCATCGTCTTCTCTATTTTTCTGCGCAAGCGTATATCTATATCCAGGGACGCTTTAAGCGAGCCCGTCCTTATGTCATCTATTATCTCCCTGGCATAGCTTTCTATCTTCTGGCAGAGCACAAGTATCGTAAGGGGGTTCATCGTAGATATATTGGTAACGTCTGCTTCCATGCCTATCCTGAGCATGGTGTAATACCGCGCTTCGTAATCTTTTATGCAGAAGACTTCATAGGGAAGAGCGTAATGCTTTTTAATAAGCGACGGCATATTTTTGTACGCGTCGCCGGATTCTGAGCCATAGGGAGCGCCGCTCATTGCATAGCCTTCCACTGCCGGGCTCATTATGACGAGGGCCTTACCTTTCAACGCTTCGGGATGGTCGGTGAGAAGGCGGTATAGCCATACGCTCATCACTTTTGACTTTTGCCGGCGGGAACGCGTGGTCACCGGGATAAATTTAGGCTTGCTGGTGGTGCCGCTCGTTATGCCGAAGAATATAGCCTTCTCTTTAGTCAGCACTCCCTGCTTCCCGCTCATCATCTTCTTTATGTAAGGTCTTAGCGATTCGTAGTTATTGACGGGGACTTTATTCTGGAAATCCTCCACGGTCTTGATCGAACTGAACCCATGCTCTTTACCGTAGAGCGTATCCCTGTTCTTCTTTATGATATTGAATAATAGCTTCTTCTGTATCTTTATAGGATCTACGGTAGAGCGGTCAAACTTCATGCTGTCAAAAACGCGGGTTCTTATGAGAAGGCCGATAAGGTTCATTTTATTATATACTTTCTCAAGATATCTTCCTTGACCGTCACTCCAAGTCCGGGCTTATTTAAAGTATACCCCACACCTCTCCTTGGCGTCAAATCTTCTTCGATAATATCCTCTTTCAATAGGAGCTTCGAATAGCCTCCCTCAAAATACTTGAGCCCTTTTGATACCGTGGCCAGATGCATGGCGGCCGCGGTCAATATTCCGGACTCGCCGACATGGCAGCCTATCTGATAACCCATCTCATAGTCCTGGGCTATCTTTATGATCTCCATAGACCTGTTTATCCCGCCGCATTTTGAGAGCCTGACATTGAACATATCGCAGCCCTTGATCTGGGCCAGAGTTAAGGCGTCTTTCTTAGTACACAGAGATTCGTCCGCCATTATTGGCTCATGGCAAAAGTCCGCCACTTCCTGCATCGCGTCGAAGTCCCCTTTGCGGGTGGGCTGTTCCACGCACGAGATATTGAACTGCCGGATCTTCTCTATCGCTTCAAGCGCCTGTCTGACATCCCATGCGCCATTGGCGTCTATCCTTATATCGGCATCGCCGGCCAATCGTCTCACAAGACGGACCCTGTCCGGGCCGTTTCCGGTCCCTACTTTTACCTTGAAGAACTTATACCCCTTGGCTTTAAAGTATATAGCGGTTAGGGCGGTCCTTAGCGTGGAGCCCTCCGATATTATTGCGCTCGATGCAAAACTCTGATTCAAGGATTCGCCCAGCAAATCATGAACCGGCCTGTTTGAGACCTTCCCAAGGCAGTCGAGAAGCGCAGTCTCTAACGCGCAGCGCGCTTCGGCCTCTACTCCATCGAGAGATCTTATAAAGAGCGCTCCCTCATCCAAACCGCCGAGTTCAGCGCCCTGCAGTTTCGGCAGAAAATCTTTTAATTGCGCATATACGGCGTCTTGGGTATTGCCCGTAACATAACTTCTCGGAAGAGATTCGCCGAACCCTGTTACGCCATTATCAAGAGAGACTTTCACAAATATGCTTTCACTGTCCCGCCTTGATTTAAGAGAGTGCTCGAAAGCAGCTTTGAACGGTATATTCACCTTGAATACTTCTAATCCGGAGATCTTAGGCATCGCTTCTTCTCTTTATCCATTCGGCAACATCTTCCATCACCACTTCGGCATTCTCTTCAAACGTCAAGAGATGATGATAGCCTTTGTAAAATTTCAGGGTCTTATCCGCGGAAGGTAACTTTCCATACCATTTTCTTACGCCGTTGGTATCTATGATCTTGTCTATTCCCGCCAGCATCAGGAGGACCGGCAACCTTATATTACCCGATGCCTTCTTCAGATGCCGATCCATCTTCACTATCTCCAAAAGATGCTGCGATGGAATATGTCTTAAGCGCAGCGAATCATTCTTTATGTACTTGAGACACCTTTCGTTCGAAGTGAACATGTCATCTTTTATCGGGATCTTTAGCATGCTGTTGGGCCTGAAGAGGATAGATAGCTTGTCGTAGAGAGAGAACTTCAGCTTATTTTTAAGCGAAGGAGATATGAGTATGAGGCCGTCCAGGCAGTCCTTGTAATACGAGAAAAAATCTACCGCGATCTTGCCGCCCAGGCAGAGGCCTATCAAAAATATCTTACTTGCCGGATGCTCCCTCTTCACGAGGTCTATAAAGATCTTCAGATCGCTCGACATGTATCTGGAAGAGAAGTTCCTGGAGTTGTTCTTGTTAAGTCCCGATCCGCGCCTGTCAAAAGCATATACATTGATGCCCTTTGAGTTCAGGAACTGGGCAAGGTTCAGGAACCAGCCCATGTGGCTCTCGAGCCCATGCAGATATATCGCGCAAGGCTCGTCCCATCCGGCCGACCAGCAGTCGTAATATAATTTCGAACTGTCCTCAGTTTCGAACTGTCCTACCTGCATTCTTCTCCATCCAGTCCTTTGTCCGCTTTAACCCTTCTTCTATTGAAACGCGCGGGTTATACCCCAGATCTTTTTTAGTCTTATCGATGTCGAAATCGAGATTAAGGCTTAAGAACTTTATCCTTGTCTTGGTGATGTACGGCGGCTCTTTGGCTTTTGTAAGCCTGGCAAGCCCTGTGAGAACGTTGCAGACAAGGTACGCCATGAATTTGGGTATATGCTTAGTGGGCTTATCAAACTTCCATATATCCACTATATTGAATACCAGGCTCTCCAGAGTCATGCCGCTGTCATTTGTAACATTGTACTTCTGGCCGACGGCCTTTTCGCTTCTTGCCGCGCTTATTATAGCATCGGTGAGATTCTCTATATATACGGCGTTTATCTTATTTTTCCCGCTGCCTACAAACATGAATTGTTTCTTGCCGAGCCTTTCGGAAAGCCTCGGTATGAGTTTGTTATCGCGTGGCCCGAATACGAACCCGGGCCTTACCACCGTAACAGGAAGACCGTACTTTTTGTAATAATCCATCACGAGCTGCTCTGAATCTATCTTCGTATCTATGTAGCTATCCCCCGTCTTATGATACGGGGCGTCGGGCGGCGTGCCATGATGGTCTTTCATGCCCAATACGGCGAGAGAGCTTATAAATACAAAACGCTTCACCTTCGCTTCCCGGGCGGCGTCTAAAAGATTTTTTGTACCTTCAACGTTGACACGATATGCCTCTTTTTTGGATATCCATTCATCCGCAAGAGCCGCGCTGTGATATACGACATCTATGCCCTGCATAGCTTTCCTGACGGATTCGATATCATTGATATCGCCATAGGCAAATTTGACGCTTATGCCGGATAAGAAGGCGGTATTGCTCGTCTTCCGGACCAAGGCTATAACTTCTTCACCCTCCTTGATCAGTCTCTCGGCTATGTGACTGCCTACAAAGCCCGTTGCGCCCGTTACGAGATTGCGCATCCCGCACCTTCTCCTTTCATCCCACACCTTTAAGAAGGTGCGGGATCCCCCTCTAGATCTTTGACATCTTTATAGTTATCCTCTCGCCATCCTGCCATGGCCATAACATGGCGAACGCTGAAGCTCCGCTTCCATTATTCAGCATATATAGTGTCTGGCCTTTTCTTAAACCCCCCACATTCTTTATAAGCTTCTCTGTGTCTTTCGATAGTTTCTTGTCTGACGGCCACACGGGAGCTCCGAATATGCCTTCAAGCACACGGACCATCTCTTCGAGACGAGCGCGGCCTATGACCGCCTCAAAATAGTTTTCGCTATCCATGCGAATGGTATCCGGCTCTCTCTTTTTTAACTCTGCCTTTATCCTGTCAAATTCCATCTCTACGCCTTTCTTTCACTCGAGGCCAAACTCTTCCTCTACAATGAAGTTCTTCTGAAAATTCTCATCCGATGTAAGTTCGGGCACTTTGAACTGGCTGTCATTAGCCCCCTCCATAACGCGCTTGGCGCGGTACCTTTCGAATTCGCCGTGTTTAACTACTTTAAGGATCGGCGAGTCCAGAAGCTGCGCGTCTCTTACGTACTTATATTCGGCGTTCTCCAGTTTTAACTCCTCCTCTATCGACTTCAAGAGCCCTCTCTTGCCTTCGGAAGAGACGATTCCGTCAAATTCAACCAAAAACGCGTAACGCGGCGGCTTATCGGACTGTGCGCAAGCGCAGAAGAATTCCAGCAAGAGCTTATTCTTCTCCACCGCCCTGTTTACGGCTTCATTCAGCTGCGACTCGTAGAGCTTTTCGCCCATGATGGATACGGCATTCAGGCCCTTCTGGACGAACTCTATCATAGGCGTATTGTTAAAGAAGCCCCTGACCGTAACTATGTCGTCTATATTATACCTGTATAATCCGCCCGGGGTGGTAACTATGATAAAATATTCCCTGCCCTTTTCCAGCTCATCGCAAAGCAGGAATCGCTTCTGGCGTTTGGCCATATCCTCTTTGGGGATAAATTCATAAAAATTCGTGCTGATGGCCAGGACCCCTCCCGCCCCTGAATCACCCATCGGTATGGAGGCGCGCGCTTCAGTGGAAAGGCAGCCAAAATCCCTCACCGGAATATCACCGAAATACTGCGGCAGCTCCTTCAAATATATCTTGACCGTCCCGCCCTTCCAGCACTCTATCAGTTCAAGGCGTGGCCAGAAATATTTCGGCAAGAGCGAGCCCTTATCTTTCAATATACTCTTAAGCTCCTCTGCCCGTTTAGGCGACGGTTTAAGCGACTTCTCGATAAGCCTTCTTATTTCCGCGGGCACGTCTATATTCTGATAGAGCGTGCCTTTTTCAATATCGTCGATAAGGATCTCTTTATACTTCTCTATCTTCTGGCATAAGAGGATGATGGTGCTGGGATTTAACGTCGCGACAGTAGTTATATCCTGGCCCATCGCTATCCTCAGGATGCAATAGTATCTTGACTCGTAATCTTTTATACGGAAGACATCGTAAGGTATGGCATAGAGGCCCCTTATTATGGCGGGCAGGTTCTTATATGCGTGCCCGCTCTCCGCGCCGTATGGTATGCCCTTCTTGGTGAACGCTACATCCTCCGGATTTATTATCGCCAGGATCTTCCCATCGAGTACGCCCGGATGATCGCGCGATATGTAGTATGCCCAGAGATCGAGTGTTTCGGATTTTTTGGCGCGGGAAAATTTCGTTACGGGTATGAGCTTCGGCTTGCCGGTGGTGCCGCTCGTGAGCCCGAAGAAGATCACTTCATCCTTAGTCAATACGTTGCTAGCGCCGTTGGCCATTCTTTCCACGAAGGGAAATATGGACTCCGAGTCGCTCATAGGAACGAGCATACGATAGTCCGATATAGATCTTACTTCGGAGAAGTGATACTTTATGCCGTATTCGGTATCTCTATTCTTGGACAGGTACTTCAGAAGAAGCGACTCTTGAGCCTTCATGGGATCGCGCGTGGCTCTTTCGAAAGCCATGGCTTTGGGCGCAAGCGCCTTTAAGGCAAGCTGTACTATACGCAAATTTATTACTCCATTCTTTGTGCAGTTATTATATAATATGTCATATGAACAAAACAACAAAAACCTACCTGCTACCCTGCCTCTTCTTTTCAATTTTAGGGTATCTCCTCTACTTCCACATACGTAATTTCGGATTTACATATCTAGATGACGCCTCTTTGGTCATCGACACGGCCAAAAAGTTCGGCCAAGACCCTCTCTCCCTCATAAGGCTCTTCACGCAAAATCATCTATCCACTATGCAGCCCCAGATCTTTTACCGCCCCATCTTCGCCGCATCGTTCATGATCAACAGCATCGCGAGTCCCAGTTCACTCACCGGATATTATTTAACGAATATAGCATTACACGTAGCGGCTTCCTGTCTTGTCTATAGCCTGCTCGTAAAGTTAGAGTATAACTATCGAACCGCCATTCTTTTGACAACACTATATGTCGTCCACCCGATACTGACTCAGGCGGTTGCCTGGCTTCCCGGAAGATCCGATACTTTGGTCGCCATATTCTCTATCACTTCTTTCATCGCTTTTATTAAATTCATGGAGACAAAAAAATACGTTTATTATTTCACGCATCTCATATCCTTTGCGCTTGCACTCTTCAGCAAAGAAAATTCTCTTGCGCTGGTATTGATATCTCTTCTCTACGTGCGCCTCATAATGAAGCGAAAACTATTCTCTTCGGAAATGATATCCCCGGCGATAGGCTGGGTGATCGTCTTAACATCATGGTTTATGCTGCGGAATACTGCGCTGGTCGATCCTCTTAAGATAACGGCTCCCGAAGCAGCCCGTTTTTTGGCGGGGAATTCGATCGTCATCGTGCAATACATAGGAAGGATATTCTTTCCGCTGGATCTGTCGGTCTGGCCCACAATCCGGGACTCGCAATGGATCCCCGGCAGATGGGCGCTGATAATTTTGACAGCTTTGCTATCTATCTCGAAAGGCAAACGCCCGAACTATTGTTTATTCGGCGCGGCTTGGTTCATCCTCTTTCTCTTGCCGGCGCTTGTAAGGCCCAGCATCGGCTTATCGGCAGTATTCTCTAATACAAGAGTATATCTATCTATGGCGGGACTTTTGATAATAGTCGCGGAGACGGACATGATGAAATACGCCGATATTAAAAAGTGGTCTCATGCGGCATTGATATTATTGGTACTCGCCTTTTACTCGCTCGTCGCTTATGGGCATTCGCTCGACTTCAGGAACGGCTCGGCCTTCTGGGCTAACGCGCGCAGGACCGCGCCGCATTCATGGGTGGATCCGAAGCTTGTAAAAGAAGGGCCGGTGGTATCTAGGAAGTGATTGACTTGGACATCTTGAAAGATTCAAAAAGCCTGTTCTTGATCTTCAGTGACGGAGACTTGGATTCGATCTTGTATCCGAGGCGTTCGTAAAGGCTGATAGCCCTTGTATTGTGAGTCTCCGCATGCAGCACTATTCTTTTCTTGCCTATGCTCTTAACCTCTTCTTCGATCGTCGCCAGCAATTTTGTACCGATGCCAAATGACCTGAATTCGGGATATACGGAAACGTTGCTAAGATAGCAGTCTTTACGGGATACAAATTTTATAAGATGGTCGAATTTAAGCAGATTGACGGCCTTCGTCGGTAATCTCCACTTCAAATATTTTAAGAGCAGCAGGCTTAAGCGCACCGTCTGGCCTTTTCTCGCGGTCAATTTGTGCAGCTGCGCCATTCCCGCAACCTTACCATCGACCTCTGCAAAAAAAGAGCGGTCAAAACTGTAGTAATGCCTTTTGTGCGGAAATAAATTCTTCATGATCTTTTTTACGGTGGAACCGAATACTATGGGGAACATTGTTGGAGATGTTAATGTGACAAGCTCTGAAAAATGGTGGGCGTCTTCCGGCTTTCCTCTTCTTACTGCGATGTTTTGCATATGAATATTATACTACAAAAAGAGATAACTCCAAATCACTTTTTGATGTCTTAACTTATTTCTTGATACCTTCATCGGCCGGCGCCCTATCTTAACGTTCTTGAGAACCAGTCAATTATCAGGTCTCTCATGATCTCATACTGGTACTGGATCAGCCTCTCGGCGTGGAACCCGCCCTTTATTATTTCGATCTTTTTATATCCCTTTGCGGCATCATATAATTTAGCGGAATGTCGCGGCTTTATTATCCAGTCCTTATCTCCGCTTATGAACATTATAGAGGTATCTTTTATCCTGCCTATGTTATCGAGAGGGCTCTCTTTTGCTATGAAAATATTTCCGGTCTTAGCGCCCTTGCCTTCCCATTTGGAATCGATATTATCTTTAAGGTCCACCCACATGCCCGGTTCCCAGAAATGGTAATCTATTGAGTTGAAGGCCGACGGACAGTTTATAAGGACCATGCTCTTTATATCGTTCCTGGTCGCGGCGTCATTGACCGCGGCGGCGGCCCCTAAAGAAAATGCCAATATGCCTATTTTTTTATAGCCCTGTTGCGCGGCATAACTCGCTACGGCATCTACGTCCAAATTCTCTTTCGCGGACCATGTATATACTCCGCCGCTCTTACCGTGTCCTCTGAAGTCAAAGATCATGACGTCAAATTCAGGCGTAAGCATGTCGACGGTCTTGCGCATCCATTTATTATCTTTGCTGTTAAAGAATCCCGGACAAACTATTACAATGGAATCAAAACCTTTTTTGTGATGGTCGTAGGATATGGGGATATTGTCGGATGTGTATAGTGTGCCGGATGCGGGTCTGGACTCGTCAGCTGACATAATTTTGGGCGAATCGTCAAAAATTTTCCGCCAGGACTTCGTAATAACTTTGAGGGTGCTTGCAAGCCGGGCACTCTTTTGGAGCCTCGTTACCCTCGACAACATAACCGCAATTTATACAGTGCCACTTTACGGAGCTCTTCTTTTTAAATACTTCTTTGTTGGCGATGCTGGAGATCAACTTCCTATACCTTGATTCATGAAACCTCTCCACTTTGGCGATCTGCTCAAACGACCTCGTGACCTCCGGGAAACCCTCTACCTTAGCAACCTGCGCGAAATCGGAATAGAGGCTTGTCCACTCCATATTCTCTCCGGCCGCCGCCTCTTCTAGGTTGGCCTTCGTATCCTTTATGATGCCTGCGGGATACGATGCCGTTATCTCGGCCTCGCCGCCCTCCAAATGCTTAAAGAATATTTTGGCGTGCTCCTTCTCGTTCTCCGCCGTCTCTGTAAAAATATTCGCTATCTGTTCATAGCCTTCTTTCTTCGCGGCGCTCGCAAAATAGGTATATCTGTTCCTCGCCTGCGATTCTCCAGCGAATGCCTTCAAAAGATTCTTCTCAGTTTTAGTCCCTTTTATAGACTTACCCATGGATCCATCCCTCCGTCATTTTTTCATATACGCTTTTATTATCTTCTGCTCGGCCACAGGCTTGTCCCCGGATCCGGTAGCCGTATTCTCTATTTTTTGGACCACATCATAGCCCGACACTACCTTGCCGAATATGGTATGGCGCATATTAAGCCACGAAGTATCCGCTGTGGTGATAAAAAACTGGCTGCCGTTCGTATTGGGCCCGGAATTTGCCATGGCCAATATGCCGGGAGAATCAAATTTGACTTTTGGATTAAACTCATCCGCAAAAGGCTTGCCCCAGACCGACTTTCCACCCATGCCGGTTCCCGTAGGATCTCCACCCTGTATCATGAATCCCTTTATAACCCTGTGGAATATGAGGCCGTTATAGTACCCCTTATCTACTAATTTTGTAAAATTCTCACAGGCCTTAGGCGCCACATCAGGCATAAGTTCTATCTCTATATTCCCCTGGTTCGTCTCTAGAATGACCGTCTTTCCGTCCATAGCGAATGCGCCTCCGTAAAAGTTGGTTACCATCGCGACAAAAAATAGCACTGCGATCCCCGCTAAAAATATCTTCATAAGAAATTATCCCCCATTAGGTTACTGGCCCATCATTCTATAACAAAGAGAAGTGCTATGCAATAAAAACCCTACCATAATATTTATGGTATGGTCTTATATTATAAGCCGCAAAAAAGCTTACCTTTTAGCGGCCGCTATCTTTCCGCTTTGAGAAACAATCCTTACAATAGACCGGACGATCTCCGCTCGGCTTGAAAGGAACATCGCACTCTTTCTTACACTCTGCGCAGACAGCCTTGTGCATTTCACGAGGTCTGCCGCCAAATCCACCACCGCCACCACCTGAATTAAAACCCATGCTTCCTCCTTCATTAGCCCTTAGGGGACGTTCCCCATTGGCACACAACTATCTTGCAGTTTACC
>JAPLMH010000122.1 GCA_026387135.1 Candidatus Omnitrophota bacterium
GCAGTCCCGACGAAGTGAGGGGTGTATTCGGGAAGCTGATAGCGCCGAAGAACGTCAAGGCCTATAATCCCGCCTTCGACGTAACGCCGAACGAGCTCATAACGGCAATCATCACCGAAAAAGGGATATTCAAAAGACCTAGTCTATCCGTCATTGCGAGGGCACGAAGTGCCCGAAGCAATCTCTAACATATAGATATATGCAAGAGCACAAGGGGTATGTTTACTTGATGACAAATAAAATAGACAGTGTTATATATACCGGTGTTACAAGTAATTTGCAAAAGAGAATCTATGAGCATAAAAATAAGATGGTCGAAGGGTTTACAAGTAAGTATAATATTACAAAATTGGTTTATTTTGAGATGTTTGATAGCATAGAAGGAGCGATTTTAAGAGAGAAGCAGATTAAAGCCGGCTCAAGAAAAAAGAAGATAGAATTGATAAAAAGTATGAATCCGGGTTTTGTGGATTTGTATGATAAGCTTTAGAGATTGCTTCGTCCGCCTTCGGCGGACTCGCAATGACGGGTTGATATGAAAATAAAAGATATAAGTGAGATAGACCTGATAAGGCGGTTGTCAAAGAACTTCCATCTCGATAAGACCGTGATCAAGGGTTCCGGCGATGATGCCGCCGTAATAAAATATACCCGGGACAAGTATCTTTTATATACTTGCGATATGACGATCGAGGGCGTACATTTCGATTTTGGTAAGGCCACGCCATTCCAGGCGGGATGGAAGGCGCTTGGCCGCAATATCAGCGACATAGGGGCCATGGGAGGTGTGCCTAAATACGCAGTCGTCTCCCTGGCGATAAGCCCGGGGCAAAAAGTATCTGTCGCGGACGGTATCTGTAAAGGCCTTAAAAGTATCGCCGATAGATTCGGAGTGAATATTGTGGGCGGCGATATGTCCGTATCCAAAAATATTGTCATAGATGTATCGCTGATCGGCGAGGTCGAAAAGAAGAAGCTCGTTTTGCGAAGCGGCGCAAAGACAGGAGATGTTATATTTGTGACCGGCTCTCTTGGACGCTCTATAAAAGGGAAGCATCTTAATTTTATACCGAGAGTCAATGAGGCACGCCGGATCCTGAAGAATTTCAAAATAAATTCTATGATAGATATCTCCGATGGGCTTGCGCTCGACCTCAATAGGATATTAAAGGCTAGCTGTGTGGGCGCGCATGTTTACGAAAGCGCAATACCGCTCTCGAAAGATGCCTCTGTAAATAATGCCCTTTACGACGGGGAAGATTACGAGCTTCTCTTTACTATGAGCGCTAAAGAGGCGAGGCAATTTTACAGGACAATCCTAAAGAAGATAGATACGCCGGTCTCTCTCATAGGCGAGATCACAGCAAAGAAGGACGGTTACAAGATCATAGGCGAAGACGGTAAAATTGAAGATATGAAGATAAAAGGATACCTGCACTTTTGAAGAAGATATCAAAGAGCGTTGAAGAGACCATCGAGATCGGCGCAAAATTCGCCAAAGGTTTAAAAAAATGCGATTGCGTCGCGCTGATCGGAGATCTTGGCGTCGGCAAGACCGTATTTACCAAAGGCATTGCTAAAGGGCTCGGAGTCAAAGACGCGCGTTATGTCAACAGCCCCACGTTCGTCATAATAAAAGAGTACGAGGGCAGATTCCCGTTATATCACTTCGATCTATACAGATTAAATAGCCACTCTTGCCTAGACGACATGAATTACGAAGAATATTTTTATGGCGACGGCGTTACCGTGATAGAATGGGCGGATAAGATCAGAGAGTTATTACCCGATAGATATTGGGAAGTGAATTTGAAAGCAACCGATGAAAAACATAGAGAGATAAGTATCAAGAGAGTATGAATATTTTAGCCATAGATACATCCACGGATTATTTGAGTCTCGCCATATTAAAAGACGGACGCCTGGCCGCGAAATTTCACAAGAAGGCCGACAGAAAACATTCTATGCTGCTCGTCCCCACGATAGAGAAATTGGTAAAGAAAGCAAAGCTTAGTATCGGCCGAATAGATTGTTTCGCGATAAGTGTAGGACCGGGCTCATTTACGGGTCTGCGTATAGGAGTTACGGTAGTGAAGGGCCTGGCGTATGCTCTTTCAAAGAAGATCGTCGCGGTGCCGACTCTCGATGTGATCGCGGATAACGCAAAAAGCATTAAAGGCATTATATGTCCCGTACTTGACGCTAGAAAGAACAAAGTATATGCGTCTTTATATAAGTCCGATGGCAAAATAATAAAAAAGATATCAAAATATCTGCTCCTGCCTATGGAGGAGTTGTTGAAGAAGTTGTCCAAATATGATAAAGTTACATTTTTAGGAGACATGGAAAACAATAATTTTGATAAAGATTGGCACCCTAAAGCAGAGGTGGTGGCGAGGCTCGGAGCCAAATATTATAGAGATAAAAAATTTGTTAGGGCAGAGGACCTCGAGCCGCTTTATCTCTACTCTCACGAATGCGATGTGACCGGAAAATGAAAGAATTAACGGTAAAGACGAGGAACGGAATAACCAGGACGCGGTATCGACCGACATGGGCAGAAGTGGACCTGAAGGCCCTCGAGCACAACTATATAAAAGTGAAGCGCCTCGCCGGCAAAGACGTACAGATGATGGCGGTCGTGAAGGCGAACGCTTATGGCCACGGCACCGTCGAGGTTTCAAAAGTCCTCGAGGGTATGGGAGTCAACTATCTCGGAGTGGCGACTACCGATGAGGCTGTGCGGCTAAGAGACCACGGCATTAAGACTCCCATATTGGTCCTGGGCTCGGTACTGCCGGAAGAAGTCCGGATAGCGAAGGACCGGGACATCACATTAACGCTTTGTAACCACGATATATTAAAAGAGATCAAGGCTCTGGCGAAGTCCGAAGAAGATCGGGGAATAAGGGTAAAGGTCCATATAAAAGTCGATACGGGAATGGGGCGCATCGGCGTATGGCATGAAGACGCTCTTCATTTTGTTAAAGAGGTCTCAAATGAAAAGAGCATTACCCTCGAAGGCATCTACACCCACTTCTCAAGCGCCGGCCGGGACGAATTTTTTACAGCTTACCAGATGGAATCTTTTGAGAGGCTTTTGGCGGCGATCGAAAAGAGCTGGATAAAGATACCCTTGAGGCATGCCGCCAATTCAATAGCTACAGTAGATTATAAGCGTGCGCACCTGAATCTGGCCAGGCCCGGATTAATAATCTATGGCATGTATCCGAAATATACATTCCCTAAATTGATAAAGTTAAAACCGGTCCTGTCGCTGAAGACGCGTGTGGTATTTTTAAAGGATATACCCCCTGGGCGTTCAATAAGCTACGGCAGGACATTTATTTCACAGAGACATACCAAGATAGCCACGCTCCCGATAGGTTATGCCGATGGCTATCATAGGGGCCTATCCAATAAGGCCGAGGTCCTGATCCACGGGCAATATGCTTCAATCGTCGGTAAGATCACGATGGACCAGACCATGATAGACGTAGGCCATATCAGGGGAGTGAAGATAGGCGATGAGGTGGTATTGATCGGTAAACAGGGGCATCATGAGATAAGAATAGAGAAGCTCGCCCGCCTAGCCGGCACGATCGCCTACGACTTCATCTGCGCCATATCCAACCGCGTTCCTCGTATCTACAAATAATCAAAACTTAGCGCACACATCTCCTTAACAAAAGAGATCTGTTAGAAATCAAAAAATCTAGCTATCTTTCTATTGACTTAACTCACCTCTATGGTATAATCTTACCCAATATGTTCAATATTAAAATAAAGAAAACCATCTCCTGCCTGCTTCTTTTAGCTTTCTCTGCCACAACCTTTTTATCCGATACAGGCTTATCGGATACTCTTGGTATCTGGAGTTTTAAAGAGCAACCGGCATATTGTCAGATGCTGGCAGACATGTA
The DNA here is from genome assembly GCA_026387135.1 of Candidatus Omnitrophota bacterium. Lineage (GTDB taxonomy): Bacteria > Omnitrophota > Gorgyraeia > 2-01-FULL-45-10 > 2-01-FULL-45-10 > 2-01-FULL-45-10. The sequence continues at coordinate 3,924 of JAPLMH010000122.1, forward strand.
TGTGCGTAACCGCTTGATCTGGGTCGCTAATTCACTACGTTATCAAGAGCTTCTTTTGAGGCATAATTCTCAGGCCCTTCTACTTCCTTCCGGTAGATACTTAATGAGCCCGGAGACTAAAAATAATCCGTTAGCCCTCATAAGAGCGGTTGCCCATGAGGACTTCGAAATATTATGGCAGAAGGAGGAAAGGGCGTACCCTGAGCGCTATGCGGCTCTCAAGGCCAAGATCCTCGCCCAAAAGGATATATTAGGTGCCTACCTGGCGTTACCTAGCCAACCAAAACTTAATCCTAATGACAGGATCTTGTTCAATGACCTCATGTCCACAGCTTTCGAACTGCATTTTATTTTGCAGGAGAAGGTGATCAAACGTGAAAGTCTGACCTCGGAAGAATCCGCGTTTAGCGCTATTATGGAACCTGTTATACGGGAATTGCAGGTAAAAGATCCTGCCGGAAATTACACCGGTCTCTCGGAGATTTTCTTCGACAAAGAAGCGCGACTAGCCTTCATCTTCAACGTCCAGAAAGCAAAAAAGACGCGGAGCGAAAAGTTCATGCGCGTGGCGAAGGAAGCTACTGACCGCAAGCTGATAGGGTGGTACGAGCGTCTTGGAGGGGTAATACAAAAGTACGTAAATGACCATAAAGGTCAGAGGCCGTCACAGATAGAAGTGGCGCAGATCCTGGGGGTCCAACAGGGCACGGTTTCAAAATACGCGAACAGGATCAGAATGTCCGGGCTAAAAGATATCGACCTTGATCGCATTCGAATGCGCGGGCCCATTCCTAAAAAAAGAAAAACATATGTAAGCGATGAGGAATTTGTTAGGGTTAGGTCAGATTTCATAGAAAAGAATGGGCGCCTTCCCAGTGTGCGGGAACTCGAAGGCCTGCTCAATATTACCAAAAACCCGGTATCAAGAAGGCTGAAGAAACTCGGCCTTTTACCCTTCTACAGTCCCAGAAAAGGAAAAAATATTCTCGAAAAAGATATCATCGCTGCGTTCGAAGAATACAAAATAAGGCACGGTGGTATTGCGCCCGAACAAGCGGATCTCGTGAGAATGTTTGGCTGCAGTACGGTGAATATATGCGAAAAACTTCTGAGGATAAATATCGGCAACTTATCCAATGCCAAACCATTTTTGCTGACGAGGAACAGTAGACGGTTTGCTCCGAAGGAAGCGGATGGTGCGTCAAGGATAGATCCGGCAGCGGCGTCTTTTGAGAACATCAAAGATGCGGCAGACCATATTATCAATAGGGTAGATATCGTACTTAAAGACGAAAGTGAACTGGAAAGGTTGGCGGGATTTCGCTATACGAATTCCGTCCGCCTTGTCAGGGATTCTCTGGAGGCGGTCCGCAATGCGTTGATAAGGTTTGTCAAAGAAGGAAATATTTATTCTATTACAAACACCATAAGCGAACGCGTGACATTTAAGTTCGGCTACTGTTCGGGGGACCGGTTGTATATTTACGAAGGTTTGATCGACCCAAAGTCGCCCGAATACAGGCAGGAAGATATTCTCGCCTGTATCCTTCTTCAAATATTACTGAAATCCTTATTCACGAATGATAGATTCATTGATCAGATACAAGACTCCCTTTCTCTAAAACATAAAAATGTTGTCAAGCGGCGCCCGGGCACTCGAAGTGAATATCTGGGATTTTTAGGTGGCGGAGAGATCGCTATGCTTTGGGACAGATTAACCGGTTTCCTTGATACCGCCAGGCCCAAGGCGGTGCCTGCTATTGATGATAAGTCGTTAAACGGCGAGCTCGATCGCATGTATCTAGAGCATTTCAAGCTCGATAACTTCAAGACCGCGCATCCGATATTTTTGTTGATGCAGAAATTAAAGCGCGATGTGTGGATAATCAAACACATAATAGCGGCAGCAATACATACGGTGACATGGATAGTTAATAACATACGGTCGGATGAAGCGAATAATGCTTCAGGCGCGCCGACCGTCCAAGCTGTCGAGTCAGATGATGTAACACAGTCTCCTATCTACAAGGATCTGTCATCTCACACCGTAAATCAGCGGGATATCGACGATCTGCTTAATGACATCGCGAAGAACAGGTCAAAAGCGTCGAATGTGCTTTCCTATATAATGGCGCATGCCGATGAATTTGATAAAGGATGCCTGGTAGCCTGGTGCAAGGGTCTGATCAAGTCGGCCTTTGGGAAGGTTCTCGAAGAATATGTGAATGGCAAGACCCGGCTATCCGGAATGAATATCATAGAATCCGACCTGGTTTTAAGGAAGTTGTGGCTTGAACTCTGTTTTATGCAGGTGCTCCCCGATGAGAATCTTTTAGAGCGTTTCTATTCATTTGCCGGTTATAACAGACTGGCTTCCAGCAGAGAAGAGTATTGGGACCTTATCGCACAATCCGATTACCAGTTTGCGGGGAAAGAATCTGTGGCACAGATCAAGCGTATCATAAAAAATACGATAACGGGCCCGTCTCTTGATCTTATGGCCGGCAGGTCTATATACTATCGGCCGGATGTAGCGCTTGATGTATCTGATAATTTTCTAAAACGTAATCATGCCCGCCGCAAAGTGGTTTTTGATGTGAGCCACCTCGATAAAGATAGGAGGCTTCCATTTGAAGACGGCGTTTTCAAAACAGTAACGATATTCTACGGTATAAATTATATACACGATCTCGACCGGTTGGTGAAGGAGGTCAATAGGATCCTTGGTCCGGAAGGAAGTTTTATTGTGGCCAGCAACGAAGGATCCGGCATCGGAGCAATAAAGGAAGCTTCTGTGACTTTGGGCACAATAGCCAATTACGTCAAAGATAACGGATTTGCAATAAGACAGATCGAGCACCTCTATGGTGATGGCGGCGAAACAGGATATGTGCTCTTTATGCGTAAAAAAGAAGTAGCTGCGCCAAAGCCGGCAGCTGTGGCCGGTAGAGCAAGCGGAGGAGTGGTATTTGATGACGTGCCGAAGATACTGAAAGGGTTGCTCACCGAACGACAGGATCTTGCGAAATTACCACTGGCAGAGCTTGTCCGCCATCCGGACCTTGTCAATGGTCTGCTCGAATTTGTGCCGGAGGAGCAAAGGCTGGCGATCGTGAAAGAGGCGTTAAGAACCACGATAAGGGAAGCGGCTTTTCAGGTTAAGCTTAGGAAATGGCGCGCATCTTTAAAATCTGCGCTTGAGGAAGAAGGGTCGCTTGACGAAAACGGCAAGATCAAGAGCATTGAAGCATTGTTAGGTATAAGCTACAAATTTTTTATAAAATACAATGAGAAATACCGTACGCATTATATGCTGGTTTCATGTTATGAGGCATTAAGAAAGAAAGTTATTGAATATCCTAAATGCGCGGAATGCTGCCATGTTATTTTAAGGGAAGAGGGATTTATTCCTGATGATATTTGGGACAAATATATTGCGCATCATTCTAAGGAGGAGCCTTTCTGGAAGCCATGGGAGGCGAATTTAAAAGAAGTCTTGACTAGTCTAGGAGCTCTTAATGAAGAAGGCAAAATCAAAGATCTTAAAGCTTTCTTAAAGATAAATTATAAATCTCTTACGACAAAGAATGGAAGATATGCGCCATATAGCCTTTACCAGGTGTATCAAAAACTTACTTTTAGAGGGAACGTAAAGCTTCCCGAAGGGGTAGTTTTGACCCAATATATGCTCCGTGATATGGGGATGGTATCGGACTCGTTGTGGCAGGATTATCTGGAGTATCTTAAGGGCCCAAAACCATTTCCGGACGAGAAGACCAAGAAACATTATCGTAGCCTGGTAAGAGTCAAATTGAAAGAAGCGGGGTTACTTAATGAAGAAGGAAACATAGAAGATCTTAATACCGTCTTATTGATAACAAGCTATTTCTTCAAAAGCCGCGGCAGATATATCCCGGTAAAAACAGTGTATGACAGTTACGAAAAAGCCAATGGCCTGGGCCGCACAAAACCTCCTGAGAACGCCTTGCTGCATCATTTTATATTAAGGGACCTTGGTTTTATCAAAGATCATTTATGGAGAGAATACCTGGCGTATATGGAGGATAATTTTGGCGAAGAAAGCATAAGGGGGAGAAGGAGCGGCATCATATCAGAGGAACTTCAAAAAGCCGGGAAGCTCGATGAAATAGGCAAAATAAAAGACCTGGAAACATTATTGAACATTCCGATGGATTTCTTTATATCCAGAAGCGGCGCCGGCGACCTGAGAGGACTTTATGCGACATATAGGATGCAGGTGAGCAAAGGTATTATTAAAATTTCACGCGGTTCATACATTCATCATTCAATATTGAGAGATTATGGATTTGTGGGGGATAAAGTATGGCGTGAATACTTGAAATATCAGAATAGCCCGAAGCCGTTCCCGCTTGAAAAACACAAAAAAAGGTGGAAGACAATCATTAGACAGTTATTGCGTGATTCAGATAAGCTTGATAAGGGCGGGAAGATAAAGAGCCTCAGCGCTCTTTTAAGCATAACAGTTGCAACATTTTTACAAAATACAAAAGCCATTTCTATATTGCAAAGGCGCATTATTCTTAACAAAGAAGGACGCCTCTTGGTCCCAAAAAATGTTTATATACATCATTTTCTTTTAAGAGAGCTGGGTCTTATCACGGATGAGGTATGGACCGCGTACTTAAAATACAGGTTAGCCGAAAATGAATTTCCCGCCCCTAGCCGGAAAAGAAGATGGACCATGAGGATCAAAAAGGCTCTATCGGTTGAAGGAAAGCTCGACGCGAAGGGGAAGATAAAAGACTTCGAAACCCTACTTGGTATAAAAAGCGCTTATTTTGAAACCGCTAATAATATAAATACCCCGTACCAACAATATATGATAGCAAAGCGCAAGGGCCGTTTTAAGCTCGATAAAGGTCTGTCCATATATCATTTTATCTTTTTGGACCTCGGGTTTGTAACGGCTGAGGTATGGAATATGTACGAAGAGCATTGCCTTGCCCCGGATGTATTTAAAAGGCAGCAGGCTGCTTTAACCTTGCTGGAAAAAGTCGATGAGCCTATCACGATAGATAAGATTTATTGCGCGCTGTCTGACAAAGAAGGATTCTCCGGGTTAGATTATGCCGCGTTCAGAGAAGAAATATTAGGCATACCAAGCCTCGCAAAGCACAGGAATATGGTTAAAGAGGAGCCCATATTTGACGC
>JAPLMH010000104.1 GCA_026387135.1 Candidatus Omnitrophota bacterium
ATAGGCCCTCGTATCGATAAAAAACATTTAAAATGGATAAGTTAAAACTCATACGCAATGCTATTAAAAATTTCGACGGCGTCTTAACCAGATGCGCGATCTGCCCACGAAGATGCGGCATAGATAGACAGGGCGGAAGAAGAGGATACTGCAGAGCGCCGCTGGAACCGGTTGTTTACAGCTATATCCAGCATCACGGCGAGGAGCCCGCGCTGTCGGGATCGAAGGGCTCGGGGACCATATTTTTCGCGTATTGCAATATGAAGTGCGCATATTGCCAGAATTATCAATTCAGCCAACTCGATAAAGGCGAAAAGATAACTATAGAAAAACTGGCCTCAATGATGCTCGATCTTCAAAGATCCGGATGCCATAATATAAACCTGGTCAGCCCTACCCATTACGTGCCCCAGATAATTATGGCCCTGGAGATCGCCGTCACAAAAGGGCTCAATATACCCATCGTTTATAATACGAGCGGCTATGACTCTTCGGATACCATAAAGATGCTGGACGGCATCATAGACATATATCTTCCCGACATGCGTTATTCCGATAACGGTATGGCCATGAGGTATTCGGATGCCCCGGACTATGTGGAACATAACAGGTCGATTGTAGAAGAGATGTATAAACAAGTGGGCGACTTGGCTTTAAATGGGGAAGGGATAGCCGAAAAAGGCCTCATAATAAGGCTTCTAGTCCTGCCAAACGGAGTTTCGGGAACAAAAGAGAGCCTGAAATTTATAAGGGACCGGATATCGAAGAACTCCTATTTAAGCATAATGAGCCAATATTATCCCACGTTCAGGGCCGGCAACTTTAAGGAGATATCCCGGCGGGTAGAGAAGAGTGAGTATGATAATGTAGTTGACGAAGCACATTTGTTGGGGTTAAATAATGGGTGGATACAGGAATACGAAGATAGGCCCGACGAAAGATTTTTAGGGACAAACATTAAACCAAAGAAGGATATATAATACTATGGCAAAAAAGATCTCAAAGACAATATCTCACGCAAAACAATTCGAAGCTCTCTCGAAAGTAAGCAGGTCGATAACTTCAAATCTATACTTAGAGGATATACTGAAACTCATCGTCACAGTATCAGCAGAGATAATGAACTCAAAGATATGCTCTTTAAGCCTGCTGGATGAAAAGACGGGCACGCTCGTACTGAAAGCAACCCAGTCGATGAGCGATGCTTACAATAAAAAGCCGCCGCTGCACCTTGGAGAAGGGATCGCAGGAAAGGTGGCCCGTGACAATAAGCCGCAGGTCGTCTTTGACATAACCAAAGAGACGGAATATAAATATAAGGACATCGCCAAGAAGGAGGGATTGAGATCGCTATTATCTGTTCCTCTTTCCGTAAAGGGAAGAGTGATAGGCGTGTTGAATAATTACACGTCACGACCCCACAAATTTACGGCTGAAGAGATAGATATATTGACGAGCGTGGCAAATCAGGCGGCGATCGTTATAGAGAATTCCGAGCTTATGGTGAAGACTAAGGTCATCCAGGAAGAGCTTGAAACAAGGAAAGTGGTCGAAAAAGCAAAAGGGATATTGATGAAAGAACAGGGGCTCGGGGAACAAGAAGCGTTTAAGAAGATACAACGCCAGAGCATGGATATGAGACGGTCTATGCGCGAAATAGCCGAAGCGATAATACTCATGGACTCCATGAAGAAATGATCTTATGAAGAAGTCTTTACGATTAGCTCAGGCTCAATTGAACAGCGTGGTAGGGGATATCTCTTACAACGCCCAAAAGATAATCTCATGCATAGGCAGGGCCGAGCGCGCGGGCGCAGACATAGTTACGTTCCCGGAGCTGGCCGTAACTGGCTATCCGCCCGAGGACCTACTCTTTAAATCTCACTTCATCCAGCGCAATATCGATGCTTTAAAGAAGATAGCCCTGTCAGTGAATGGGATCATCGCCGTAGTTGGATTTGTGGATAAGAGGGGAAGCAATATATTCAATGCCGCGGCGATAATCCACAAAAAGAAGATCCGGGCGATATACCACAAGATGCTCCTGCCCAATTACGGCGTATTCGATGAGATGAGATACTTTAAGTCCGGAGAAGAGCCGTCGGTATTCAATATCAACGGCATGCGTTTCGGAGTGAACATATGCGAAGATGCATGGCACGTAAAAGGCCCTATGGCCAGGCAGGTTGACCGGGGAGCAAAGATAATACTTACGATAAACTCGTCTCCTTACCACATCGGAAAGATCGGGGAGAGGGAGCAAATAATTCAGAAAAATGCCAGAAATAATCGCGTATTCATATCATATACAAATATGGTGGGCGGGCAGGACGAACTTGTATTTGACGGCAGATCGATGCTAGTAGACAGGTCCGGGCGCGTAGTGGCGAGAGCAAAAGCTTTCGAGGAGGACTTGTTGGTCAGCGACATCGTTCTGGATCCAATAAAGAAAAGCTATGGATCGATGCCGGCGCGAACGGGTCGGATCTCGCCTTTACTTAAAAACACCGAAGAAGTATACCGTGCGCTTCTCCTGGGATTGAAAGATTATGTCAGTAAGAACGGCTTTAAAAAGGTCGCTATAGGACTGTCGGGCGGTATCGATTCCGCGCTTGTCGCGGCACTAGCTGTGGACGCTCTGGGAAAAGATAATGTGACCGGTCTATTCATGCCCTCCAGATACTCATCGAAAAGATCTGCAGATGATGCGAAGCGCCTTGCCTCAAATCTCGGAATACGATACGAGGCTGTCTCCATAGAGAGCATATTCAAGACGTATCTCGCGTCTTTAGAAAAATTGTTCAAAGGACTCGAAAGCAACATAACGGAGGAGAACCTGCAGGCGCGCATAAGAGGCAATATACTCATGGCATTATCGAATAAATTCGGATGGCTTATCCTTACCACAGGCAACAAGTCCGAGATGAGCACCGGCTACGCGACTCTTTATGGCGACATGGCGGGCGGGTTCGCGGTAATAAAAGACGTGCCCAAGACTTTGGTCTACAAACTTTCCGTATACAGAAATTCCATTTCAGAGGTTATACCCCTATCCGTACTGACAAGAGAGCCGACCGCCGAGCTTAAACCGGACCAGAAGGATAGCGACACCCTGACCGAATATGCTAAACTTGACCCAATACTAAAGTCATATGTAGAGGATGACTATGATATAAAGAAGATGATCTCTTTAGGATTTAAAAGTTCTGATGTATTAAAAATCATAGCGATGGTGGACAAGAGCGAATATAAGAGAAGGCAGTCTCCTCCGGGCATAAGGATCACGCCGAAGGCATTCGGCAAAGACCGGAGGATGCCGATCACCAACAGATTTAAAGAATTATGAAGATACTAAATAAAGAGACTCTTCTAGATTCGGGCGGTGTAAGGATAGGCGCGCTGGAAGTACTATCCCCGGATATTGCATCGAAGGCAAAGCCGGGACAGTTTATAGTCCTTATGGCCTCCGAAAAAGGGGAGAGGGTTCCTCTGACCGTTGTCGAGAGAGACGTCTCAAAAGGCACGATAAAGCTGATATTCCAGGAAGCGGGCCTCACCACAAAGATGTTGGGTGCAATGAAGGCTGGAGACTCGCTTTACTCTCTCGTGGGGCCGCTCGGCCATCCCACCGAGATCAAAAAATACGGCAAGGTCATAATCGTAGGCGGAGGGGTCGGCATCGCCGAAATATATCCCGTGGCCAAGGCAATGAAAGAGGCCGGTAATCACGTCACAACCGTGCTTGGCGCAAGGTCCAAGGAGCTCCTCATATTGGAGAAAGAGCTAAAGAATGCTTCGGATGAATTTTATGTCGCTACGGACGATGGTTCTTACGGCCGCAAAGGTTTTACTACCGACATACTCGAAGAGCTGCTTAGTAAAGGTAAATACGATTTGGTATATTCCGTAGGCCCCATACCCATGATGAAGAGAACTTCTATGGTGACCAAAAAATTTAACGCAAAGACTATAGTCTCATTGAACGCCATCATGGTTGATGCCACGGGAATGTGCGGCTGCTGCCGTGTTACGGTGAGTGGTAAAACATATTTCAGTTGTGTAGATGGGCCA
>JAPLMH010000036.1 GCA_026387135.1 Candidatus Omnitrophota bacterium
CTGTTCTGGATACCAGAAGTATATTCAGAATATTCTATGAAGGAAAATTCTAAGGCGATATTTTGTCCGATAAAATATGCAAAAATCTTATTTGCAAGAACGCAGAAAGTATATACGTTTAAACTCGGTATTCCCCGTAGAGATATATTTACCCGGCACACCTGCCGACGGCAAGCCTCAAACGATACAGGCATTTACGCGCGACATCTCTCTTGGCGGCCTCTGCCTTTCGGTCAATAACCCCGACAAATCCCTCACTTCAATGGTACATGACGGCGGGACCTTTGACGTTACGATCAACATGCTTCTGTCTCACAGGCCTATAGAGGCCAAAGTCCGTGCCATCTGGCACGATCTCAAGGAGATCGGCAGGCCTACCCAGCTTCTCATAGGAGTCTCCGATGAGAAGATAGATGCGAATGACAAAAACAGGATCTTCTCCGTCGCTAACAGGATGAAGTGGCTCCCGCGTGCGGCCGTCCTTTCTATCATGCTCTTATTGTCGCTTCTTGCGGCCAGCCAGTATCAAAGATCCGCGCTCGTAAAAGCCAACCAGGAGTTCGTAGAGAGGTTTCATAATATACAGGAGACGAGCGATATATATAAGGCAAGTCTGGACAAAGTAGACATCAGATATAATGCTGTCATGGAAGAGTCGGCCAAGAATAAGGAGCTTATAGATAGTCTCACTGCAGAATTGAAGAACCTTAAGTCCACCGACGTCGAGACGCTGAATATGGAGAAGGAGAGGCTCGAAGAGAGCCTTAAGGCGGCTCTGGGCGAAAAATCATTCCTTGAGGAGAAGATAAACGCCATGAACAAAAGAAAAGATAAGGCTGTAAAGATCTTTAACGAAGTGAAGAGTGAGCGTAGACAGCTCGATGAAGCGGCCGTCAGGAGCATGTACGGGTGGATAACGGCTCATCAGAATAAGCGTTCCGGGCTCGTTATGAGCTTCGAAGGGGATCCAGGAATCGCGGACTGGGCGTTTACGTATGACCAGGCCCTTGTAGCGCAAGTCTTTTTGATATCGGGCGATGTAAAGAGAGCCCAAAAGGTACTGGGCTTCTTCAAAAACAGCACTAAGCGTGAGAAGACCGGATTCAAGAATGCCTATAACGCGGTGAACGGTCTTTCGGTGGAGAACATAGTGCACCTGGGCCCCAACATATGGATAGCGATAGCCGCCATCCACTACGCGGATAAGACGGGCGATAAGACGTATTTGACTTTTGCCGAGGATATGGCAAAATGGATAATCTCCCTAAAAGATGCCGATGGCGGATTGGCAGGCGGGCCGGGCATCAGCTGGTACTCTACAGAGCATAATCTGGACGCCTATGCGCTCTTTAACATGCTCTGGTCTATGACATCAAAGGACGAGTACAGGAAAGAGAGGGACCTGACGCTTAAATGGATAAAGGATAACACCTACTCCAAGTCCGACGGCGGAATGAAGCGCGGCAAGGGAGACGGCACGATAGCTACCGATACGATGGCCTGGGCCATAGCCGCGATAGGGCCGGCGGAGTTATCCAAAGAAGGTATGGACCCGGAAGGCATCATGAAGTTTGCCGAGGAACATTGCCTTGTCTCTACGGATTTTGTTTCATCCGGAGGGGATGTAATAAATATAAAAGGTTTTGATTTCGCTAAAGCCAGGAATATGGCCAGACGCGGTGTCGTCTCCAGCGAATGGACCGCGCAGATGGTGACGGCGTTCAAGGTCATGGCCAATTATTATGCCGCGTTGAATGACAATGAAAAAGCGAATCTATACAAAGATAAAGCCGATATCTATTTAAACGAACTCTACAAGATGATGATATCGAGCCCGAGCCCCAGCGGACAGGGAGCAGGATGCCTGCCGTATGCGTCGCAGCCGAATACCGATACGGGCCATGGCTGGAGAACCCCTGAAGGTAAACAGACAGGATCTCTCTCGGGAACAAGCTACGCCATATTCGCAAAGAAAGGGTATAATCCGTTATCGCGGGATTAAAAATATGAAACCAAAATATTATTTAAAAGATGATGAATTTGTGATCGAGAATTATAATTACGCCAAACCGTTCTCTTCTTTTCTGCCGGGGATAGCCGGCCTATCGGGCAAACCGCTGTGGGCCTTCTATATAAACCGCGGCCAGTGCATGTCATCTTTCGGGACCGATTCCAAAGAGGGCGCCATAATGGAGTTTTATCCAGCCAATGTAGCGTACAGGCGCACCCCCATCGAGGGCTTCAGGACATTTTTAAAGATCAAAGACAACAGGGGCCGAGTCAAATTATATGAGCCGTTCAAGGTGAATGGCACCTTATATGTCTCGCCGCATGAATTCCGCATAGAGGATATCTCTAAAGAGCATTCTATAAAATGCGAAGTTATATATTACACGATACCCGGCGAGGATTTTCCGGCGCTTGCGAGAGAACTACGCATTGAAAATATTTCGTCAAAAGCGATCGATATTGAGGTATTGGACGGAACGCCGAAGATATCCCCGTTCGGTATGAACGAATTCTTCATGAAGCATATGTCGCGCACGATCGAGGCGTGGATGGAGGTCGTGGGCCTTAAAGAAAGGACCCCGCTTTACAGGCTGCGCGTGGACGCCGCCGATGTCTCCGAGACCAAATATATCGAGAGCGGTAATTTTTATCTCAGCATGGTTGCCGGTAGATCGGAAAGGCCGGGCATAATAGTCGATCCGGCAATAATATTCGGCGATCACTCGAACCTGACGATACCCGGAAAATTCGCTCTACCCGGATTTAAGGTCCCGGCCGATCAGATAGATAAAAATATCACTCCGTCCGCATTTTCGCATTGCAAGCTCACCCTGGCAGCGGGAAGGTCGGCGCGCATTTTAAGCCTCATGGGCTATGCCGACTCTCAGGCCCAATTGAAGACCATAAACAGAAAGATGTCGACAGCCTTTTTTGACAATAAACGCGAGATCAATAAAGAAGAGATAAAGCGTTTATCGGGCTCTGTAAGCGTAAGTTCAGGTATAAAGGAGTTCGACGCGTATGTCGGGCAGACGAATCTCGATAATATCCTGCGCGGCGGCTATCCTATAGTCGCGGGCGGTAAGACGACTTATGTATTCAATAGAAAGCACGGCGACCTCGAAAGGGACTACAATCATTTCGTCCTTAAGCCGGTCTTCTATTCCCAGGGGAACGGGAACTATCGTGACACGAATCAGAACAGGCGCCTCTCCGTATGGCTGAATCCGGCGGTCGCCACTAAAGATATCAAAGATTTTTATAACTTGATACAGCTCGATGGCTATAATCCTCTTGTTATAAAAGGAGACATCTTTATAGTCAAAGACGCGAAGGCTCGCAAAGCGATAATCAAGAGATATTTTACTAAAGAGAGCGGCCGGGCGATCGACTCCTTATTGTCGGTCGAGTTCACCATCAACGATCTTGCGGGTCACGCCGGAAGCCTTAGATCCCGGAAAGATATAGAGAGATGTTTTAATGATATTATAGCCAACTCCGTATCCCATATAGACGCTGAACACGGCGAGGGGTTCTGGATAGATCACTGGACGTATAACCTGGACCTGGTCCAGAGCTACCTCGGCGTCTTTCCCGAAAGATCGAAGGATTTGCTTTTTTGTGATACGGATTACAGGTTCTTCGACAATGCGCACGTAGTAAAACCGCGAAAAGACCGAATCGTACGGCAAAAAGATAAAGTAGTGAGGCAATACAGGTCCGTCCATATAGATGAAGAGAAGAAATGTCTTATAGATTCCAGGAAGGCCGAAAAGCGATGGGTCAGGACAGGTCATGGCAAGGGCAGTATCTATACCTGTTCGCTCGCCGCGAAGATGCTGATAGTGATCTTAAACAAGATAGCGTCGCTCGACCGCCGCGGCATCGGTATTGAGATGGAGGCGGATAAACCCGGCTGGTGTGATTCATTGAACGGGCTTCCGGGCCTATTCGGCTCTTCGCTTTGCGAGACATTCGAGCTTTTAAGGGCCATCGAGTTCCTGAAAGATTCGCTGGAGGATTTCGAAGGAGTTCGCCTGAATATTCCCGCGGAAGCCGCGTCATTTTTAAGGGATCTTACGGCGGCGCTTAAGAAGGATCTGTCGGGCGGAAAGCATGGCGGCAATTATTGGGAGATATCCAACGATCTGAAAGAGTCCTATCGCGCCCGGACGCGCCTGGGAGTTTCCGGTAAAGAGTCGCGGATAAGAGGGGATGAGATAACGCGATTTTTATCGCTCTGTCTTGAGAAACTGCAAAAGGGGATAAGGCGCGGCTACGCTAAAGGCATCCCGTATTCTTATTTTATAAATGATATACCCGGCCGGGAAAGGGCACTGCCCGTATTCCTGGAGGCGGCCGTCCACGCCCTGAAGGTGGAGAAGAGCGCCGCAAGGGCCAGAGAGCTTTACAAGAATGTAAGAAAGAGCGCTCTCTACGACAAAGAGCTCGCCATGTACAAATTAAATACGCCGATCGGAGGCGAGTCGCTCGAGATAGGGCGTACGCGCGTATTCACTCCCGGATGGCTCGAAAATGAGAGCATATGGCTTCACATGGAGTATAAGTTCCTGCTCGAGGTCCTGAAGGCGGGATTATACGATGAATTTTTTAAGGATTTTAAGTCGGCCCTGATCCCGTTCCAGCCGCCCGCGCGCTATGGCAGGAGCATCCTGGAGAACAGCTCCTTTATAGCGGGCAGTGTCTTCTTCAATCCCGAGTTGCGTGGCAACGGATTTGTAGCAAGGCTTAGCGGCGCCACCGCCGAGATGCTTAATATCCTCCTCGTCATGAACCTGGGCGCTCAACCGTTCAGGATGAAGGCGGGTTCCCTGGTCTTCGCCCCGGAGCCCATTTTAGATAAGATCTTCTTCACTTCAGGTTCTTACACGTTCAACATATTCCAGAATACGTCCATCACCTATAATAATCCGAATAGAAAGAAGACGTTTGGCCCGGACTCCGTGAAACCCGTAAGTTATACCCTTCGTTACGCGAAGAGGCCAAAAGAGGTCGTGGTGGCGGCCGGCGAATTGCCGGAGCCTTTCTCCTCGGACCTAAGAAGCGGCGCCATCAAGACCATATCTATTACTTTAGGCTAACGCAGATCTTATGACAAAGAAGCTTTGGGATTTTGTAGACGATCACGGCACTTTTGAGTCGATGAGCGCCGAAGATATCAAGGCGCTTTACTTTCCTCTTGCGAATGAGACCCTGATGTCCTCCGTTACGCCCGACCTTCACGGGGATATAAAGACGGGACAGGGCTCGTTCCTGCTTACACCGGTATCCCGCACCGACCTTATCGATTCAAGATCGTCCAGGAACTTCTGGATACGCTCTATTGACGGCGCTGTATGGTCGGCAACGGGAGTATCAAAAGACCTTCGGCAGATCCGGGATGACAAATTTTCTTTGCGTTCAGGCCTTCTCTGGCACGAAATAACCAGGGAAAATAAGAAGCTCGGCTTGAGCGCCGATATATTGAATTTCGTGCCTGTTTCTGGCGAACCGGTCGAGATCATGCGCGTCACCGTGAAGAACACCGGATCCAAAAAGATAAAATTCATTCCTACCGCGGCCATCCCGATATACGGTCGCGGAGCGAACAATATCCGCGACCATCGTCATGTGACCTCTCTATTGCAAAGACCGATCTGCCACAAATTCGGCATAACTACAAGACCGACCCTCGCTTTCGATGAGGCGGGCCACAGGCCCAACAAGACCACCTATTTTGTATTGGGCTGGGATGAGGAGTCCAAGGGGCCTCAATACCTTTATCCTACACAGGAGATCTTTTGCGGTGACGGAGGGGACCTTGAGGCGCCGCAAAGCGTATTAGAGAATAGACTGCCGGGAAGAGGAAGGGTTGAGGGCATCGAGCCGATGGGTGCCTTGCGCTTCACCGAGAAACTATTAAGCCCCGGCGCCACTCACTCTTATATAATCGTGATGGGCGTTACCGAAGACGAAAAAAATATCGCCCGGATCATAAATAAATTCAGCAGTATCGCAAAAGTTGAGACCGCGCTTAAAGCAAATAAGAAGTTCTGGGTCGATATAAGCCAGCAAGTCTGCGCGGATACATCGAACAAGCTCTTCGATAATTGGCTAAGGTGGGTAAACATCCAGCCGACTTTACGTAAAATATTCGGCTGTTCTTTCTTGCCGGATTTCGATTACGGAAGAGGCGGCCGCGGGTGGCGTGACCTATGGCAGGACTGCCTTGGCCTTATCTTGAGCGAACCGGCGAGCGCGAGATCGCTTCTGGTAAACAATTTTTCCGGTGTCAGGATAGACGGCTCGAACGCCACAATAATCGGTAAAGAAAAAGGCGAATTCATCTCCGACCGCAATAATATCAGCCGCGTATGGATGGATCACGGCGTATGGCCGCTGATTACGCTGGACCTCTACATGCAAGAGACAGGCGATATCGATATCCTCTTTGAGGAAGCGCCATATTTCCGCAATCATGAGATATCGAGGGCCTCGCGCATTGACGCGTTCCATTCTCTTTCCTGCGGTCAGAGGCTTAAGACCTCGAAAGGGGAAGTCTATTTTGGATCGATACTGGAGCACCTTTTGATCGAGAATCTGGTCCAGTTCTTTAATGTAGGGAAGCATAATCATGTAAAGCTCGAGGGAGCGGACTGGAACGACGGCCTGGATATGGCACGTTCGAACGGTGAGAGTGTAGCTTTCACGGCGATGTATTCGCATAATCTAATGAGGCTGTCAGAGATGCTCCTCAAGACCGGCAAACGCGAGATCGAAGTCGCCGAAGAGCTCGCGATCCTTTTAAAGAAAGTGGACAATGACAGCATCAAGGCAAAACTCAAGACGTTGAAAAATTATTTTGCCCGCGCGGATCTGGCGGTATCCGGCAAGAAAACCTCGTTAAACGTCGCGCGCCTGGCGGACGATCTGAAGCGCAAGTCCGTATGGATGGCCGGTCACATCCGCAAAACGGAGTGGCTTAAAGAAGGTTTCTTTAACGGTTATTACAATGACGACGGCAAGCGCGTCGAAGGGACGGATAGAGGCACGGTTAATATGATGCTTCCTTCTCAGGTATTTCCGATAATGGCCGGCGTGGCGGATAAGCAGCAGATCGCCGATATCCTGAAGAGCGCCAACTATCATCTATCGGATAAAGAGAAGGGCGCCTTTCATCTGAACACAGATTTCGGGAAAGAGCTTCAAAGATTAGGCCGCGCTTTTTCGTTCACCTACGGGGAAAAGGAGAACGGCGCGTTCTTTAACCACATGACGGTTATGTTCGCTTACGCGTTGTATAGACGCGGATACGCCAGAGAAGCTTGGTGCGTTTTAAGCTCTATCTACAATATGGCGGTCAACACGGTGAAGTCGAAGATATATCCTTGCCTGCCGGAATATTTTAACCTTGAGGGCAGGGGGATGTATTGTTATCTTACCGGCTCAGCGAGCTGGTTCTTACTCACACTATTGACTCAGGTCTTCGGCGTAAAAGGCGCCGATGGAGATCTCCTTATAGAACCAAAACTATGCCGCGAGCAGTTCGAGATGTCGAGAACTATCAGTATCTGCAGGACCTTTGCAGGCAGGAAGCTCCGCGTTAATTTTACAAACCCCAAGAGGCTTGACTGGGGCGGATATAAAATAGTCAAGGCGAGATTAAACGCCGATGATCTGCCTGGTTGCGGATCAGGATCCATCATCATCAGGAGGGGGCTTATCCTAAAGCTCCGGGCCGGCCGCATCAATTCGATAGATATTGTGTTAGGCAGGTAGTATTACACTTTATTTATACTTTTATTAAGGTAATAAGATTGGGTTTGTCGTTGACAACAGTTTAGCCATCTGATAGACTTTTAATTATGACGAAAACTTCGGGCACCCTGGACGAGATGATCCATAAGGACAGGTCGTGGGGTACATTAGAAAAAGAACTGGCCAAGACATATCTGAAGGCACCGGGCAAGTCCGGCAAGAAGAAACCGTCATCATTTCTTACGAAAATACCATGGGTTGTGGCGGCCATAGCTTTGTGCGCCGCTTTGACCGCATTCCTGTTAAGCAGCAATATAGACATAAAGATAAGGGTGGCAAGCGGAGCGGCATTTATTGACAAGGAGAATCCTGCCAATGTTATGCCGGAAAAGGGCGTCTTCCTTGTGAAGGGCGCCGAGCCGAACAAGACCTTTATAAAGAACGCATTCTTATTCGGCGATGCCCGCCCGTCGAGCAAGGTCACGGCCGAAGAGATAAGGCTCTCAAGCGGCGCCGGACAGGGCTGGGCCGACTACAAGATAGAGTTCAACAGGCCCGTAAACTTAAGCGGGCTGAATATAAGGTACACCGCGAAGGGGGAGATGGGCGGCGAGCGGCTCATCCTTATGATCCTTGATTCAGACGGCAGGGCTTTCAGGGTAGAGAACGATGTATCGTCGAAGCTCGAGAGAAGTTGGAACGTATATACGATAAATCCCGCGCCCATAAGGAATGCGGTGGACCTTACGGGGGTCTCGGCGATCAAGTTTGAATTCGGCAATGTCACTGCGGGTAATTCTCCGAAGTCGATCATATATCTAAAGGATATCATGGTAGTGAAGAACAGAAGGTTAAAATGGCTATAAAAAAAGAGGGCATCTTTACCTATCACGCTTCACAGGACAGGCAGCGTAAGAACCTCGCGATCCTCGAGCTGATCAGAAAAAAAGGGCCTATCTCCAGGGCCGACATATCCAGGACGCTCGGCTTAAATATAGTCAGCGTCTCGAACTATCTCGATTTTTATATCAATAAAAAGATCGTGCTTGAGGTCGGCTATGATGTTTCGAGCGGGGGCAGAAGGCCGGAACTGTTGGAGCTCAACGCAAAGAGCGCCTATATAGTTGGCATCGATGTCGGCCCGGAAAGCATAAAGGCGGTCGTTGCCGATCTGCAGGTAAATGTGGTATCGAGCGCTTATGCGCCCCGGCCGATGGCGAATGTGGAAGACCTCCACCCGCACATAGTAAAGGTCATCGAGGAAGCTATAGAGAAGAGCAAGATCGTTAAAGGCCTGATAAAGAATATAGGCATAGGGATATCGGGCATCATAGATTACGTCGCGGGGACTATCCACGATACGGATCCGGTGAGGGGAAGGTCCAAGACGAGCATACTGAAGTTCTGCAAGGCGCTGGAACAGAAGTTTTACATGCCTGTATATATAGGTAATGACGCGTCATGCGCGGCGTTCGGAGAGAAGACCTTGAACCATACCGCGGATGTAGAGAATATGCTTTATGTGTATTCCGACGTCGGCTTAGGGATCATCATGCAGGATGACGTCTATTGCGGATCGAGCGGCTGCGCCGGAGAGATACAGCTGGTATTTTCCGGACTTCAAAAGGATGAGAAGAACAGCATGCGGGAATATACCCACATGAGGCCCTGGGGTGTGGACCTGGGCGTGGTCATGGAAGCAATGAGGGCCATAGACAAGGGCGTTCCGACCGAGATCCTGAATATGGTCGGCGGCGACGTTACCAAGCTCACGAAAGAGGTCATCATAGCCGCCGCGAAGAAGAGGGATAAGCTCGCGGTGGAGCTTGTGTCGAATGCCGCCAGGAATCTCGGCGTCAGGGTGGCCTATTTAGTTAATATATTCAATCCGGACATAGTGGTCATTGGCGGCGGAGTCGAGAAGTCCGGAGAGGTCTTCATGGACGCGATAAAAGAGACGGTGAAGAAGTTCGCCTTTGAAGAGCCTGCCAGCGTTGTCAAGATAGTCCCGACGTTATTAGAGGACAATTCGGTTGTGCTTGGCGCGGCGGCGCTCGCGGCCAGAGAAATATTCATCGAAGCATAAACAAAAAGGAGTCAGGACAGATGTGGTCTCTGAAACTCAGGATGTACATACTGATGGCGGTCCTATTCGCGATCGTCTATGCCGTAGTATCGATGGTAAGTTATCATCTGGGCAT
This sequence comes from Candidatus Omnitrophota bacterium, assembly GCA_026387135.1. Lineage (GTDB taxonomy): Bacteria > Omnitrophota > Gorgyraeia > 2-01-FULL-45-10 > 2-01-FULL-45-10 > 2-01-FULL-45-10. The sequence goes on from JAPLMH010000036.1 coordinate 9,969, forward strand.
AACAAATTTCTATTTCTACCTGGTATTATCTTTTGTGATAATGCTGGTCCAGTATATGCTGGGGCCGAAGATCGTAGAGTGGTCGATGGGCGTGCATTACATAAAGGAGAGCGAATATCCGGAGCTCTACCAGGCGGTGCGGTCTCTCTCCGTAATGGCCAAGATCCCGATGCCAAGGGTAGGCATCTCGGATCTGGCGATACCCAACGCGTTCGCTTTCGGCAGGTCGATCAGGGACGGCAGGATCTGTGTAACGCGCGGCATAATGGGACTGCTCAGCAAGGAAGAGCTGCGCGCCGTATTGGGCCATGAGATGAGCCATATAAAGAACAGGGATGTCTTGACGATAACGATCCTCTCCGTCATACCTATGATACTCTACCGCATCGCGTGGCAATTCCTCTTCTTCGGGAACAGGCGCGATAGAGAGCAGGGTTCGAGCGCCATGCTGGTAGGGTTGGTAGCCTTTCTCTTCTATTTTGTGACGAACCTTCTCGTCCTGTACGCATCCAGAATAAGAGAGTACTTTGCAGACAGGGGGTCGGTCGATTTAGGTAATAATCCGGCTCTACTTGCGTCCGCATTGTATAAGCTTGTATACGGATCCGCCAGGATGCCCAAAGAGGAGCTTAAAACCGCAGAGGGCATGAAGGCTTTCTTCGTTAATGATCCGTCAAGGGCGCTCAATGAATTGAAGGACTTAAGGGAGCTCGACCTCGACAGGTCCGGCACGATATCTTCTCAAGAGTTGGACGCTCTCAGAAACAAGAATATCAAGCT
>JAPLMH010000091.1 GCA_026387135.1 Candidatus Omnitrophota bacterium
ACTATGGCGGCTTCCGTATCAGGGGCTTCCTTATTAGTGCCTTTTATCTCATCCAATACTGTCTGGCGTTTGTCAGCGGGGATGCTAAAACTGTACGGGATATTCTGTGGGCTCAAATTTCCGGATAACCAACTAGTAAGCGGAAGTGTGTTTATTTTTGTTGGGAGCGGTGGAGGCGGAGGTGACCCTGCCCCGGGACCAATAGCGGCAATTCCCGCACCAAGCGTCCCGCCTTCAGGCAGCGCCTTCTTCTCTTCTTCCTTGGCTTTCTTGGCAGTAGGCGCCCTAGCTTGCCCCTCTTCCGATTCCGCTACTTCGCCGGCTTTCGCCACTTCTACGAGAGGGGTCCCGTTGGAAATGCTGTGCAAGACAGCGGTGATATTATTTCCGAGCCTGGCCAGTCCGGCGAACTGTTCGGAAGGATATTCCTTAAGCGTCTGCATCGCGTTAATATATTCCTCTATGGAAGACGTATCGGCCGTTAAGTCGGCTGCCATTCCCATCATACCCATCGAACCCGGGCCGCGCGTCAACTTTTCAAATACTCCGCTGTAAGCCATTTGCGGATATAGCACCACCGGAGTGACTGCCGCGGACATCATCATCGAGCCGCCTAACGCCTTCGTCAAGGCCTCTGACAGCGGACGGCCTATCTTTTTTTCTATATTTACGCTGTATCTACTTATAATATAGACACCGGCAATTGTAAGAACTACAAAAGCCATCGCGCTGACCGTACCGCTGAATGCCACCAAAGCCGCCGGAATGCCTATGGCATACATGATGATATTGCGGGAAGACGGCACGAACGATTCAAAGATGGCCATTGCAAATGCCTGTTTCTTCTTACCGACCGGAGCGGCAGCGCTTGCGGCGCGAGCCATCTTTAAAGCCTCAAACGATTGCAGCAGTACAACGCCAACGCCAATAACGCCTATGATGACCTTTACGGCAAGCATGGCTATAGACATGGCGGCCGGCGCGCCTAAAAGCGCAGCGACAGCAAGCGCCGCGGTCAATCCTACAATGCCGGCGGCGCGGCCTACGTAAACAACTTTTTTAGACCTGTAGTAACCCTCATCTGCATTGCGGGCGATTACTATGGATACTATGCTTGTCGCAAGGACGGCAGCTATGGATATCCCAAAAAATACCGCTGATCCCGCGCTTACCTGCGCCGCAAGCAATATCCCTATACCTATAACTATAGTCCTGACGAACGCATTGAGGCCCGACTGGAAGCGCGTGGGCGTAATATCTTTTGCCTTGTCAAGCTGGCTCTTGAACATCCTCATCAGGATAAGGTTTGACATAATCGCAAGTATAACCCCGGCCAGCGCCATCGGAAGTACAGGCAATCCCAATATTATCGGATATACCGTGGCTGCAAGCACGCCGCCGACGCTCGCGTAGAGGCCTACTCCGGCCATGAGTTGTAAAGACATTACTCCAAGCCACCGCAATGCGGACGTATTGAAGCTGCCATGGCCGATACCGAACGCGTAACGCATGAAATTCTGCTGAGACCTGTCGAGTTGCGATAATTTTCCGGAATATATCTGGCGCAGATAGACGGCTGGGATCGACAGGACCGCGGTAGCGATCGCGATGATCCCTCCGAACCCTCCCAATACCCCTATGAGCGGCTTTAATACGTAGGCTGTAATAGGCGCAATACCGAAACATGAGAAGAGTATACCCACGCCTAAGATCAATACAAGGGCCCCTACGACCTTCAACACGCTGGACGACAGAGTGAATGGCTTCTTATATATTTCCTGCACTCCGGCAAGCCCCTCCTTACCTTCCTTTGCTATCATCGCTTTGACGAGGGCGCCTATATCGTCTATCTTGGAGTTAAAGTTGCGGGCAAGCCTTGTGGCGCTTATCAATTCCTGGTCTATCTGTATGAATACACCGCTTATCCCTACGCGCGATTTCGCGGCCATGTAAGATATATTATTCCTTGTCCTCTGCTGTTCGGTTTGGAACTCGCTCAATTTTTTCAGGATGACCTGCCTAACCACCTGGCGCATCACCTCGAGTTTCTCGTCCAACCTCTCGCCCTCTTCAAGGCTCCTTACAAGAGCGTCGTAAGCATCTATCTTCTTAAGGAAACTTATGAACGACTCCGCGGAGCCGGTTACTTCATCCATCACCCTCAGGAGGCTCGCCTGGTAACCGAAGACCTCATCTTCGTATTCGCGCCTCCTCTCGTCATTCCTGTTCTGCTCGCTTACTATCCTCTCCCTCACCTGCCTGATAAGTTCTTCGGTAACAGCGCCGGCATTCATGGCGGCTTTCAATCCGTATATCTGCTGGTCGAGCAATTTGGCATGCTCGATAAATATCTTCTCATCCATCGAGAAGAGGCCTTCCCACGAGCCTACGTTGGCGCCTCTATCGGCACGGCCCTGAGTTTGTATCTCAAAAGCCTCAGCCTCATCAAGATATGCCGATATTACATGCAGCCCCGGCGCCTTCTCTCCTATCGGCGGCACTTCCACTATGGCGCCGAGAGCATCGCGCCTCTCCGTTCCGTCAATATTAAGGTACCTGCCTTTTATGGTTATATCTATGCCTCGATGCGCCATATTGGTCGCTATCGTTATTACGTTGGCGTATCCTGCCTGCACTATCTTTAAGGAGAAGTCCTCTATATTACTGCCGTTCGTCGCGTTGATTATCATGCCGCGGTCCTTCAGCTCCTTGCTTAAATATTTCTGCAAAAATTCCCTTAGCTCTTCCGTCTCTCTGTCCGATTCCACCTTTACCAGTATCGGCTGGTTCCGCGCCATCCTCGCGCGGATACTTTCAAGCATCGCCTGCCACTTCTCTTCCCTGGCAGCAAAACCCATGTGGCCAGCGCTCTTATCAAGCTTCGCCGCCTCTCCGGAGATCTCTACTACCGTTTTATCCGGGTAGATGGCGCGGAATTTCTCTTCTTCCATGGTACCGCTGGCGCCCGCAAAATCCGTCACTATGCCGCTGTCTTTCAGGAAGTGTTTTATCGTCATCGAAAGGGACGTGCTGTTCTCTGACGTGATATTCATCATGCCGGCGCTTATCTCTATCGCCTGCTGTAATCCCTCTCCGAAAGTCATGCCCGGTTTCAGGGCTTTTGTATGTTCATCGATGACTATGACCTTGGCGACATTGCCGTCTTTATCAGTCTCTACGGCATACTGGACATCCTTACTGTAAAATATGTGCGCCTTGATCGCGTCTACCGCGAACGTCTCGAAATTGAAATTTATCAGCGCGTCCAGGGCCTTGCTTTTTGACGCGAGCGGCGCGAGGGCTTTTTTCAATATATCGAGGCCCGCGGGCGTTAAGAATACCTCTTTCGAATCTTTTCTGACATGATAGAGGCTTTCGTCCTTTAACACAATATCCGCTACCACCCTGTCCACGGCCTGACGCACCTCGAGGCGGTCCTTCCAGTCGGCAACGCTCTCTCCGGAGATGATGCATGGCGTCGCGGCCCCGAATACGAGCATGAGGTCCGCTTCATCGAACAGCGTAAAATATCTGTTTTTGGAGAGCGCCGCCGGCGCGCCGCCTATCCTCTCGTGCATGTATCTGTGGACTATCCTGTCCCATTTTGAATATATTATCGCGCACTTCTCGTAGACCTCTTCTATGTTCTTTGCATCGCGACGTGTGCCGTCTTCAAATATGAAGCCGCGTTCGCCGCCCTTGCCGTCGGATAGGATAAACCCCGTAACGGCGCCGGCCGAGCTTAATTTTTCACCCATGCCGTCTTTTATCATCGCCTGTTCCGTAAGGGCCTCTTCGTGCGTCAATATGAGCGAACGTTCGCCTTTCTCTCTGAACCGTATCAACGCGCTGCCACCGAGCACGTATGTCTTACCGCCTCCCGTCCTGAACTGGGCGAATGAGCCTCCTGTTATAGCTCTTATGCCGGGTATCTGGCCTCTTCTGTAATTCGGGACTCCCATCGCGCCGAGCCACGCCCGTTCGTTAGCCGTAAGCTCAAAACCGTCGGGTGAAGTCGCGGACGACTCGCCTGCTTTTGGCGCAGTAGCTGTAACGACCGGCGCTGGCGCTGGCGCAGGGGTTACTTCTGGTGCCGCTGGCGCGGGCGGTTTCGGAGCTTCGGGCTTCTTCCGGCCTGCCATTCCGTATAAATTCGCCCGTTCTTTTTTGCCCACGATCTCTATCTCGCCAGATCTTTGCAAGTCCCTCAGGTCGTGATATATTGTGGAATAGCTGCGCGTGACATCCTGTTTCTCGAGGAATTCTACGGCCTCTTTTACGGTCAGGTCCCTGACTTTCAACTCTTCTCTTAATATATTCTTCCTTGTTTCGCGAGACGATTCGGGTTTTTTCTGCGATTCAAATACTATCTGCCTGACTTTTCTTCGCCCCTCTTCCCCAAGGCTTAGATATAGATCTTTCAGGTCCTGTCTCGTATTTATAATACTTTCAATCTTACGGTCGCTTAACCTTCCCTCTGCGCTTCTCGGGTTGGAGATAACATAAGTGGCAAGGAGCGATATCGTAACTTTCTCGTCGATGCGGGCGCCGGCCTTCAACGCCTCTATCTTTTTTGAGCCCTCTTCTGCTGAAGTCGCTTTTCCCTTTCTTGCGGCCTCTTTGCTAACAGCCGCTTTATATAATACTACCTCTTCGGGAGAGGAAAGTTTCGCGGTTACCGTCTTCCCGTCCACTTCCTCTTTAACTGTCACATAAGTACCCTCTAATTCCGCCACAGCCCAGCCCTGCCCTAATCTTAGGGCGTTTATCGCATCCACTAGGGCACCAAAACCTGTGGGTGGATATCCGAGCGGCAGATTGGACGCCGTAGCGATAGTTGCATCGCCGGTAACGCCATCTTTGGCTCCGGACGATTGAATCGTTTTGCCAGCTTTAGTGAAGTTCTTCTCATCCTTTATGATGCCTCTAGCCTTCAGGTCTTCATAGGCATTGTTGTAGCTCTCTATCCAAAGTTTCTTTACGCTCTTTATGTCTTTACCCTGTATCGCAGCCTGGCCCAAGCTTACGAGTATTATATCTTTCACAAAGCCCTGGACCTTATTCGGGTCGGTGATATTCTCTCCGAAATAGGCGTTCGTCATCACCTGATACTTGCCGCTCTCGAGAACCTCTTCGTAAGCGTCTCTCTTGTTCGTAAGTATGGCGACGTACGGCCTCTCGCCTTTTGAGGCGTCGAATTTCGGAAGTATGACAAGGTAGGATGTCTCTTTCTCTTTTAATAACTGGGTGAGGCCTTTGGTGTGGTATCCTCCGGTGATCAATGCCGCCAGACTCTGTCCGTCATCTCTCATCTTCTTGATGGTGTTGGAGAGCATCGCGTTATTTCTCATCTCGGCAGTCTTGTAGAATCCGAGTGCAGTTGGGGCATTGTCGAATATCTTCCCGATATCGTAGTTTCCTTCCATCACAATATTATATTTGGCGGATGAGGTTCTGATGAAATCTGCTATCGTCCCGGCGTTGCATACCGTTATATGCTTATCGAGATAATCGAAGTCGCCGTTATTGAGTTTCAGCTCGAATAGGTCCTTCACAAAACCTACGCACTTCAGGATATCATGGAGCTTTCTCTCTTCGGGCGTGGTAAAAAGTTTCTCTTTGATCGCGTCCTCAAAATCTTTGACCTCTTCGAATATGGCAAGCAGATCTATCGATTCGTAGAGAGTGATGTAGTCGGTGTATGCGATCAGGTCCTTATACGGCTCCGGGTCGATGCCCGATCTCTGGGCCAGCGACTGCAGGAACTGATAATACTCACCCTGGTAGATCTTCCCGCTCTTGAACGCTATAGATTTTAATATCAGCTCCTCGAGGCTCTGCTTGGTTATCTTCTTCGTCAAAGTATCGATGAGGGCGTCGCGCTCTTTATTAGCCAATTCAAATTTTATCGACTTCTCGACTTCCATCGACTCAACTAGTTTTGAGAGGTTCTCGTATTTTTTGTAATCTAAAGAGACCTTATCCGCCAGCTTCTTTACGAGCTGCCATCTATCGGTGAAAGCTATCTTGCCGTCTTTATGAAGGATCGAGTTGTCGTCAAGTGCGGCCATATCTTTTGTGTAGATCCTGGCCTTCAAGCCGTTCAGAGCGTTTATAAGGCCGTCCATATCTTTCTTCGTCGCCAGGTTTATCTCATAGACCTTGCGGAACTGGTCGACGTTCTCACGGTAAAGCGGATTATCTTCTATGCCGTATAGCGCTACGGGCTTATCTGACGTAATAGCGAAGAATTCACCGGCAGACATTTTGCCTTTGCGCATTAAATACTGCGCTGTTTTTTTGCGGATAGTCTCATCGGGGAATGTTCGCAAAAGAGACGTATCGATATAACCGGTGGAGCCTTCTATGGCTACCAGCTTCAGGTCATAATTTGTTACTAATGAATCAAGTATTGATACTATGGAGTCCTGAGCGGCTAAAGAAGCGTGGGCATCCTGGATATTTATTATTGTATTGCCGCCGCCATTGGTGGAGTTATAGACTTCCTTGGTTACGGCAATGTCTTTGGGGATGGGCATAGCGCCATGCGAAGCGGGGGCTTGAGTCTTTAAAGCAAAATTCCCGTTCTGTCCTTTGGACCAAACGGGAGAGCCTTCTTGTGCCCAGATAAGATCTTGATTGACGAACGTTACAACTAAAAAAAGCGCGATAGCTCTTATCCACTTCTTATTCCGGGCGCTTTGCAAGTCCATTATAAGCGACTTACGCCCCAACTCTTCTCTCGTGGATAAAGAGTCGCGCGATGATATTTCTTCTACATCTCCATTCTGAGGCGCCTTTCGGCGTGCCTGCCAAGCATTCATTTTGGAGAATCCCTCTTGCTACTCGTTGCGTTAGTAACTACCTTTTTGTTTCTATTACATCTGAAGTATAACATATATATGTTATATTGTCAATGTATGGTATTTGCCTTTTTTGTGTCTTAACATAGTCATAAAATCAATATTTATAGTATGTTACAGTAATTGTAAAGGCACTTGATTAGGCGTGACAAAAAGCAGGCTTTGACACGTGCTAAAAAGCGTGAATAGTTGTTATTACAGACTCTCGACTACCTTTTTCGCTGCGTTGTATCGGTCTCTCAATTCCGCCACACTTGCCGCTCTCGTTGGAGGCAACAATCTTATTATGAATTTCTTGGCGAACTTTATCGGATCCTCAAAATAATCCGCGACCGAGAGTGCGTCGACGAGGTTTGATACATCACGAACGCCTATTTCATTCAAAAGATCCTTTATGGAATCTCTTAATTCCCTATCTTCGGGCTTGTCAAGCGGCCTGTTCACGCGGACCAGCACCGACATAAGATCGAAGAACCCTTTTAGAGGAACGAACTGATCTCTATCAAACCTCTCCATCGGCAATAGCTTGGTCTTGCCCTGCATGCCGTTTGCCTCCAACTCCGCGGTCATCTTATCAAGAGATTGCTTGTCTATGAGACCTACTATTGTGTTGGCCTTGTTCCAGTCAGGATTCTTCGCAAGCAGCTTGACCGCCTCTTCGTAAGTATCGACTACGTCGGCTGTATAGCCCTCCAACTGGTTATAGTAGCCGGCGCACATACTGGCAAGGTTTATAACGGTAGTGGTGGCAAGCTGCTCTTCCGGTATCGCGCTCTTTACGAATACAAGATGTGTTTTAGCCAACGCGCCGGATTCTTCCTTGAACATGGTCTCCGCCGTCTTCCTGGCGCGCTCGCCGGTATTGGACGACTGCATGATAGCCTCGACGGTATGATCGAAATGCTCGCGCCCTACAGCCGGCGGCATCTCTTTCGTTGTCTCCAACGCGTTATCCTCCTGAGGCACTCCGGTAGCTTGCGCAATCTTCTGCATGAATTCGCGCTCGCTTACAGGCTCAAGAGATGACTCGAGTAACTTTTCGAGCCCTTTGGCTTTGGGATTCCTGAGAAATACCGCCAAATCTTCATTGCCAGCCTGTGGATACATCGGCTTTTTGTCCGACAGGCTCAATTCTTTTATCTCATTGACCGGTTTCATGAATCTCACCGGCGCAGGTTTGCTTACTTTAGTCGGCTTGGCGTCATAATTTGGGTTATGGATGAATTTAACTACTCCCTCAGGAGTCCTGACAACCCAGTAGGTGTAACCGTTCTTCTTTTCTATCTCTTTGAAGTCTGCCTTGACCGGGCTTTCAGGCGTCTTCTCTTCAGCGGCCTTATATCTTTCCATGCCCTCTACTCTGACCCTCTTGCCTCCGACCTCGTCGGATATCCAGTTGGCCATGACGAGAGGCTCGTTGCCTATATTTATCGTCCTGTGCGAGTAGCCCGGTATCAGTAGCACCTTATCGCCGGGTTTCGCGATCGTCGCGACGAATTCAAACTGCCCGGTCCTCGGGTTCACACCCTGCTGAACATATAAGGCAACGCTGTTCCATACCTCATAAAATTCCGGATGATTGTAGGTGCCTGTCCTTGCATCCAGCGTGTGGATATGCCCTTTAGTCATTATGAATTCCGCGTCATTACCTTCATGGACCACCCCGGGCATCAGAACCGTTATGTCAAATCTCAATTTCAGTTTATCAACGCCCGTCGCATCCTTTTTAAGCGCGACGTTCCTGTAGCCGTAATATACTTCGCGGTCACGGTTAGACGCGTCTATCGCGGATGGATTAGCTATGCTCGTACCGGCGTCTTTCAGCGGCCTCGACCACCTGCGCTCGCAAACTATATCATCGCCCAGTTTCAGCTCGCCGTTTACAGAGTTCATCGTTATCGGTAGCCCCGAGAACTTACCAAGATCTACCGCAGGCAACTGCGGTTCCGACGGTAGCGGAAGCGCGTTACTAAAAGCCTGCGCGAGCATGGCCCTATTGCCGTTATTGTCGATCATACGCATGAAGATGCCTTTAGCGCCTTTAACCTCAACGCCGGCTTCATCTTTTCTCGGGTTCGT
>JAPLMH010000033.1 GCA_026387135.1 Candidatus Omnitrophota bacterium
AAACTCGGCGCTTCGGGCTTCATCGTCAAGACGGACGATCTCGCGAAGGAAGTCGATAATATAACGAGCGCCTTAAATATGTCGGCGAGATTTCATAAGAAAGGGAAGTAGGGAGAGAAAAGATGGCGAAGAAGATCCTTATAGTAGATGACGAAGTTCAACTGGTCGAGATGGTGAAGATGAGGCTTGAAGCCGCCGGCTATCAGACCATTGCGGCTTATGACGGCCAGGATGGTTTCGATAAAGCGAAGAAAGATAAACCCGATCTTATAATACTGGACCTCATGCTTCCTAAGATGGACGGATATAAGGTCTGCGGTCTCTTGAAGAACGATGCGCGTTATTCCAAGATACCGATCATAATGTTCACAGCCAGGGTGCAGGATGAAGACATAAGGCTCGGAAAAGACCTGGGTGCGGAAGAGTATGTGACGAAACCTTTTGATCCGAAGATTTTGCTTTCAAAGATCAAAGAACTTTTAGGGGAATAAGAGATGGCTAAAGAGAAGTTATCGCTGGGTGAAAGCCTTGTCGCTGAGGGTGTGATAACCGCCGAGCAGCTCAAGAAAGCGGAAGAGGAGTCGAAGCGCTCGAATCAGCGTTTAAGCAAGTCTCTGGTGCGACTGGGCCATGTTGCGGAAGAGGACTTGGTCATGTTCCTAAGTAATAAACTCTCGATCCCGCGTATAGAGCTCGGCAACTACCTTATAGACCCTAAGATAATAGAGTTAGTGCCCGAGGCGCTGGCCAGAAAACATGAACTCATACCCGTATTGAAGATAGGTAACCGGCTGACCTGCGCGATGACGGACCCGTGGAACGTGTTCGCGCTCGATGAAGTCAGGTCAAAGACGAACCTTGTTATAGAGCCCGCGGTGGCTACGGAAGCGGAGATAAAGAAGGCCCTCAACGAATATTACGGCACCAAGGGCAGTATGGAGGACCTGATAAAGTCTATCGATGAGAAGGGTCTTGGGGTCGAGGACGGTAAAGAGATAGACTTAAAGAAACTTCAGGGCATCGTAGAAGAACCTGTCGTCATCAAGCTAGTGAATATGATAATAATGAAGGCGATAAAAGAGCGCGCCAGCGATATACATATAGAGCCGGAGGAGGATTCGCTTAAGACCCGCTTCAGGGTCGATGGAATGCTGCACGAAATAAGCTCTCCGCCCAAGCACCTGCAGAGCGCGATAATCTCGAGGCTTAAGATCATGGCCGATCTGAATATCGCCGAAAGGCGCATCCCCCAGGATGGCAGGTTCACTATAAAGATGGAAGGCAAGCAGATAGACGTGAGGATGTCGTGCGTGCCCACCATATACGGAGAGAACGTCGTCTTGAGATTGCTCGATGCCGCAAGCGCTGTTCTTAGCCTTGAAGACCTCGGCTTCTCAAAAGATACGCTCACAAAATTCGATAAACTTATCCACCGGCCCCACGGGATCATACTGGTGACCGGGCCTACCGGCAGCGGTAAGACCACCACTCTCTACGCATCGCTGAATAAGATAAACACTGTGGAGAAGAATATCATAACGGTCGAGGATCCGGTAGAATACAAATTGCCGGGCATAAGGCAGATACAGATAAATAATAAAGTGGACCTGACATTTGCGAACGGCCTGCGCTCCATCTTGAGGCAGGATCCCAACGTCATAATGGTCGGAGAGATGAGAGATCATGAGACCGCTGAGATCGCCATACAGTCAGCTCTGACGGGCCATCTGGTATTCTCAACACTGCATACAAATGACGCTCCCGGCGCCGTGACGAGGATGATCGATATGGGGGTCGAGCCTTTCCTGGTATCGTCGTCCGTCATAGCCGTGTTGGCGCAGCGCCTTGTGAGGACCATCTGTCCGGAATGCAAAGATAAGTATACACCGACAAAGGAAGAGCTGAAGGATCTGGGTGTAAGCTCATCGGAAAAGACGGAATTCTACAGGGGTAAAGGCTGCCCCAAATGTATGAGCACAGGCTACAAGGGCAGGATCGGCATATACGAGTTGATGACACCGGACGAAAAGATACGCAACGCCGTGATCTCGAAGTCTTCTACGGACGAGATACGAAAATTGGCGCTTGCGTCAGGGATGATAACGCTTAAAGAAGATGGCATCCGGAAGATAAAGGAAGGCCTCACAACGGTCGAAGAGGTCTTAAGAGTAACGGAAGAGAATTAGAGGCACGATCTATGGCTATGTACAACTATAAGGCGCGCGACAATAATGGGCGGTTGGTCAAAGGGGCGATGGAGGCCGCCTCGAAGAATGAGCTCGTCGAGAAACTGAGAAAGATGGGCTACATGGTGACGGGCGTCTCTGAAGCCACCACGGGATTTAAGCTAGAGTCGGTCTTTGAAAACTTGAAGAGAATAAAGTCCGACGACATGCTCATGTTCTATATACAGTTGTCTAACATGATAAATGCCGGCATCACCATATTGATGAGCCTATCGACTCTCGGCAAGCAGGTGGATAATAAAGCGCTGAGAGATACTATAGACGGTGTGGCCAGACAGGTCGAGGGCGGGTCCACGCTGTCCGATTCACTTGCCGCCCACGGCAAGGTATTTCCAAAGCTTTTTGTGAACATGGTAAAGGCCGGCGAGGCAAGCGGAAACCTGGATTCCGTTCTTATGAGGTACGCCAAGTTCTATGAAAACCAGGAAGATATAAAGGAGAAGATAAAGGGCGCTCTATTTTATCCCATCATACTATTCTCTTTCGGCATGGCCGTAATGCTCTTTCTGGTCACCTTTGTCATACCGCAGTTCGTCCAGATATACGTGAAGACCGGGGTCGAGCTGCCGATGCCCACGCTCATCGTGTACAACATAGGCTTCGTGGTAAAACATTACTGGTATTGGCTAGTCATTTCGGTTATAGCGTTGTACATAATAGTGAAATTATATTCGCGCACAGAGCGGGGCGGACTTTTTATTGATGGTCTAAAACTGAATCTTCCCATAGTAGGCCCGTTATACAGAAAAGTCTCCATAGCCAGGTTCACGAGAACTCTGTCCACTCTTTTAACTTCCGGAGTCCCCATACTGACCTCTTTAGATATAACAAAAAATGTTGCCGGGAATAAGATACTTGAAAATATTATAGCGAATGTGCGCAGATATGTCGAAAAAGGCGAGAAGCTCGCCGAGCCGCTCAAGGTGAGCGGCGAATTCCCTCCGGATGTTGTGCAGATGATATCGATCGGTGAGGAGTCGGGCGGCCTCGACGCGATGCTGGAGAAGATAGCGGACTTTTATGATATGACGGTGAGCTACGCGGTAAAGAAGCTCACTACTATCATAGAGCCGCTCTTTCTTATGGTGATGGGTGTTATGGTAGGCGTCATCATGGCGTCTATGTTATTACCCATGTTTGATATGGTGAAGACTTTAAGGCATTAAAATAAGAGGAGAGGAGGTGTGATATGGATATAGTTTTGATCGTGTCCGCGGTCGTATTGTTCGTATTTGGAGTCATATTATTATTCAAACCGGATACTGAGAGGAAGATATCCGATTGGTTGAATAAAAACTTGTTTCCCATAGAGGACAAGATGCGCTCTTCGAATAAGCTGAGCGGTCTTCTCCTGATCGTGTTGGGTATAGTGATCTATATGTTAGCGGCAAAAAGATAAATAGAAAGGGGGATGCAAAATGTTTTCAAGAAGAAAGGGTTTTACGATACTGGAGTTGTTGATAGTTATAGCGGTAATAGGTATCCTCGTGGGGATAGCGATGCCTAGATTCAAGGGACTGCAGGATGAAGGCAACATCGCAAAAGCTAAAGGTGAGCTGAGGATGCTGCAGACTGCGGTAATCAGTTACCAGATGCATAATAACAACACGCTGCCGGCGGCTCTTACCCAGGTTCAGAGCACGACTCCGCAGATAGCCCCTACAGTTCTTCCGACCGATCCATTTGGCGGAGCGGCTTATGGCTACGTTGTAGCAGGCGATTATTTTGTCATATATTCTGCCGGGCCCGGCACTACGGCCGGAACCGCTACGGTAACAAGCGCCGGAGTCGCTTCCGACACGCAGAAGTGTATCTACGTAACGAATGGTTCGCCGGTTGATACGAACCCGTAATTTATCGGTCATGAATATCCGAAGCCGCGAAGGAGGATTCAGCCTGCTCGAAGTGATGCTGGCGCTCCTCCTTTTCGGCGTCGGATTTGTCTCTCTCCTGCAGATCCTGAATACGGGTCTCTTTGTCGGCGCCCAGAACGAGTATACCGTGATAGCCGCAAATCTTGCCCAGGAGAAGATAGAGGAGCTGAGGAACGCCACATATGCTACCCTCTCCTCTCTTGTGCAGACGCCTGCAGTCACAGTGCCGGGTTTTGCCGGGTTTACACGGGAGGTATTGGTCGGTGACCTTACTCCTGTCCAGACGGGCTTAAAACAGATAACAATAAAAGTAAATTGGTCCGCAAAGAATAGTGTAATGACCACCACTATGGTGACATATGTCTCGAACATCTAAGGGCCTGACCCTGATAGAGCTGCTGATCTCTGTCATGCTCATATCCGTTATCCTCGGAGCCATATGGGTCGTATACTCTACTGGAGTTATAGTATTTTCCGGTCAGACATCCCGCTATGACATAAAGGACGAGACTTCGCTCGCCTTCATCACTATGACTAAAGAGCTTCACCAGGCGCTTTCAATTACTGCAGCTACAGCGACATCCGTAACATTTACCGCGGATCTCGATAATAACGGAGTGAATGAGACGATACAATATACCTGGTCCGGCACGGCCGGCGCGCCCTTAAACAGGGTGGTGGGCGCCGCGACGAGGACTTTAGTGCGTTCCGTGCAGAGCATAGCCTTCACCTATTACAATGACAATAATGTCCTGCTTTCTGTGCCGGTTACTTTAGCCAATGTGCACCTGGTGGCAGTAGATACCACCGCCATAAAAGTAGATGAAACATTTCGTCTTCGCACAAAGATATTTTTACAGATCATATGAAAAATAAAAAAGGCTTTATACTTCTTCTCACTCTTATATTCATGACGGTACTCACCGTATTTACCGGGGCACTTCTATATATGGCGACAGCCGATATGAGAAATGTTACGCCGCAGTCCGACGATATCAATATGGGCGGACTGGCCGATGCCGGTATAAACAAGGCCTATAGAGCGATAAGCGATGACTATGCCGGATCGGCGCCGTCGCCGGGTTCGCGCACAGGTGTCGCCGGTTTGAGA
>JAPLMH010000095.1 GCA_026387135.1 Candidatus Omnitrophota bacterium
CTTTGGAACGGGCGCAATGAACGGTATGGATTTGGTAGCTACCAGCCGCTCGGCCTTAACGCTCAATATCTGCACAAAGACCTTCATTAGTTCCGGGTCTTTTCTCTTCTCCTCCACCCAGTCGCGCGCAATATCCAAAAACGTTGCCATATCTGATGCATTACCCCTGTCGTGCCAATATGTATGCACCGAATCGGCCACGCCTTCTGCTCTGGAGCTTAATAGGTCGTCCAGATTATTTACGAGCACTTTATTGAAGATCCCGTAAAGGACTATCGAAAAAGAGAATAGCGTGATCGCCAATAGGAGCATGTACCAGGCAAGGATCTTAAAGCGTATGGATTTAAAGAACATATTATTTTCCTTTGGTTTAACTTACCGACATAAGGACTATTCCCGCCATTACGAGGAGCGTTCCGATAAGCTTCATCCTGTCTATCTTTTCACCCAGGAATTTATGCGCCAAGAACAGGATCAGGATATACTGCAAGCTGCCCATCGGAAAGACCAGGCTTAAGTCGCCCTGGGCGATGGCCAATAGCCATATTACAAGACCTATGCTCATAACTAGAATTCCTGACCACAAAGAGGGTTGGGTGAGTATCTTTGATAAAAAACGGATACGATCGCCGCCCGCCTTAAGGTCATATGTCCCGATACTATTTGTGCTCTTTTTGAATAGTATCTGGCCTATCACGGTTATAGCCTCGGACAGCAAAACAAGGAGTATTATCTTAACCATTGGACATTCTCTCCGGCTCTGTCGATTTCTTGCTTTGCGATACAAAATGGATACCGAGAATGATACAGACGATCCCGGCCCACCGGACCGGGCTTATGCTTTCGTGTAAAAAGAGCATTGCGCAAACGGGAACGAATATATAACAGAAGCTTCCGACCGGCATTGCGATGCTTAAATCCACTTTATACAGGATGACTATCCAGACAAAAAAATTCAGCGCGAATACAAATATGCCGAGCCATAGAAATGGCGAAGAAGCATTCTTTACAGCGAATTCCACCACATTGCTTAAATTCACGGAGTCGATGCCGGTATGAACAAGCCCCTTCTTCATCAAAACTTGAGCCACCGTATCTATGAGGTCATTCAATACTATCAAACAGAATATCTTTAATGTCAGGTGGCTACTCTTCATATCGCTCTCTGCAACTTACCTTTCTTCAGGGACGGATCAAAATTTTCGAACTTCAGAAATTGGCAGATAAAATTGAATATGGGGCGCAGCGCCCTATTGCGGAGCTTTACATATATGTAGAGCGGCACAAAATCGAACCCGAGCCTTCGCTTCGGCTCGTAGCCCGTGATGCCCATCTCGTATTGTTTGATCCCGTTCTTTATGCACCAGTTCAAAGTCTCGCGGAATTTTATGAAGTAGAGATGATATTTATGCGTGACGGAATAGTCGAGGCCCACATAATAGTCTATGAACATATCCTTCGACACCAATCCGAAGAGAAACATGACCAGCTTTCCGTCTATCCTCCACAGGAAATATTTTGTTTGGCCGGGCATATTTATTGGTATATTTTTGAAGAACCCGATCGGCAAGAGCTCAAAGCCCATATCATGCTTCGCCACTATCTCCAGATAGAGTTTATAAACCTCCTGCAATTCACTATCGTCGAGAGCATCCGCGATCTTGAAGTCAAGATTGACACGGCCATCCACCCTTTTGAACTTTCTTCTTAAGTCATACTATCGAGGCTCTCTTCTTTTTTGCTATCTGTTCGATGCGGCGCGAGATGACTTTTATTACTGCGCCGGGATCTCCGGTAAAACCGATCTTCCCCTGGCCCATCGGCATGCCGCAGATAACAGCCTTGAGGCTGAAGATGTTCGGCATCAACTTTTTTATTGAATTAGTGACGCGCCTCAAGGGGCCGTTTATGCTGGTGTCAAGAGGATAATTCATTATAAAACATGCGGTCGCCGCAACCAGAGCCTTGCGGTCGTATACAGCTATGTAGAATAGGGAGAATTGATCCAGGCCGGATTCATCAAGCGTCTTATAAAAATTATAGCCCTCCAGAACGTCCGGATAGATCTTATTCCAGTCGTCGGCAGGTATATGGGTTATCTTTTTGACAACTTTTGTTCTAAGCGCTGCTCTCTTTTGTCGCTTCGATACTATCAATTAGACACTCCCTGTCAATAGACGGATTATATTATACAAAATACTATCCCGAAGAGCAAAGCAATTACATCGATCAATCGCTGTATTTCCGCTTTTCGGCATCGTAGGTTTTCATCGTTGTATCGAGCTGGGAATAACAAGAGTCGATATTATCCGCAAGCTCTTTAAGCTCCCTGGAGAACTCGCTTCTTCGTATCGCTCCCAGGCTCCCCTTTGCCGAAGCCTTCAATATCTCTTCGTTCACAGCCGCGATTCTGGCCTCGGAAGAGATTATCTCCTCCTCAAGGCGCTTTATCTTCGCTTCGAGAGGCTTTAAGATCTTCGACCTCATCGCGACGAACTCCGCGCGGGCTCGTCTTGCAATTTTGCCGCTATGTCCTTTTGCAGCAGGGCAGGTTAAAGCCTGCTCTATAGTTTTTTTCGGGGCCGGAACGGCCGGCTGCGGCGCTATAGATGGAACTATTTGCGGTTTTGCCGGCAACGGCTTATTTTCGTCATCTTCCCATCCGACGCTATCCAGGAACTCACGGTAATTACCCGGATACAGAAAGACCCTGTCATTCTTAAATACAATGAGCTTCGTCGCCACCTCGTTCAGAAAATGCTCATCGTGGGCTACTACGAGCGCGGCACCCTCAAAATCCCTTACGGCCTCCATCATCGCCTGGCAGGATTCAATGTCAAGATGGTGTGTGGGCTCGTCCAGGAAAAGGATGTTGGATGGCGCCACGAGGATCTTCCCTAAAAGGACTCGGCTGCGCTCACCGCCTGAGAGCACCCTGACCTTCTTCTCGGCATCGTCTCCCGAGAACATCATCGCGCCGCATATACCGCGCACGCGCGACTTATCTATGAAGGCGCGCCCCTTCGATATCTCCTCTTCTACGGTAAGCTCTCCGTCAAGATCGGCTGTATTCGCCTGCTCATAATAAGCCGGAGTGGCCGCCGTATGGGTCTTGATACTGCCCGACACAGGTTTAAGTCTCCCGGAAAGTAATTTCAGGAGAGTGGTCTTACCTTTACCGTTCTTGCCTACAATACAGATCTTATCGTCTCTATTTACGGTAAAATTCAAGCCGCTTATAAGGTACGGCACATTTGCATTGTATGAAAACGTGAGATCGTTAACATCCATCATCTGACCGGCGCGGAACGATTCATAATTAAACGAGAATGAAAGGGTGCGGATCTCTTCCAGCTTATCCAGCTTGTCCATCTTCTCGAGCCTCTTGATATTCGACTGGACGCGGCTGGCATGGCTCGCTTTCGATCGAAACGTGGTCACATACTCCATGATCTCTTTGCGCTTCTTCTCGTCCTGCACCCGCTTCTTCTCGTGCAGCTCTTCATCAGCATGGAGCTGGGCGTAATATTTCCCGGTAGACCCCTTGATCTTCCTTACCATGCCACGGTGGATCCCCACAATATGCGTCGTCACGCTTATCCAGAAAGTTCGTAGGTTCGTCCAAGAGAAGCATATTGGGCTCTGAGACCAGGACCTTGGCCAGGGCAATACGCATCTGGAACCCTCCGGAAAATTCCGAAGGGCTACGCTTGAGATCCTCTTCGGAAAAACCAAGCCCCGAAAGGATCTTCTCCACCTTCCATTCGGCATTCATCTCCTCGGGGCTCAGGCCCAGGCAACCCTCCTCCAGCACGGTGGGTTTTGTAAAGGTCAGGTGCTGGTCAAGATACCCTATGGAGTAATTCTTTGGCATGAAGACCTTGCCCTCATCAGGCTCTTCCTCGCCGGTAATGATCCTGAAGAGCGTGGTCTTTCCATGGCCATTGCGGCCCACGAGCCCTATCTTTTCTCCGGCAAGGACATCAAAGCTCACGTCAGAGAATAGTTCCCGGGTCGCATAAAGTTTAGATATATTTTTTACAGATATCATCGCGTTCCCCGGTAGCGTGATGCTTCATAGAGACATACGGCGCTGGCGCTTGCGACATTTAACGAATCAACAGCCTTTGAGATCGGTATGCGCACTTTTGTATCGGCAACACTTAAGATTTTGCGCGATACGCCCTTATCCTCGTTGCCGAAGACAAAACAGATATTCCCCGAGAGCCTGGCTTTAGTGAGATCGCCGGCGCCTTTACCGGGAGTGGCGGCTATTATACGCGTATCGTACTTACTTTTGAGCCGTATAAGGCTCGACCTGAGGTCGTCTTCATAACAGACCGGCAATCCGAATACAGTACCCATGGATACACGGACCGCTTTCCTATAATACGGATCGTACGTGGCATTATCAATTATAAGCGCCTGTGCCCCAAAGGCGGCCGCGTTACGTACTATAAGTCCGACGTTTTGAGGGTCATTTACGGCATTGAGCGCCACGAGGAGTAGCGGCCTTTTACAGTCTTTAAGCGCTTCGGAGACTGTGATCTTTTTGGGGCAATACCCAATGGCCATGATACCTTTATGAAAACGAAAACCGATGATCTTCTCTATAAGCTTATCAGCCGCAATGTAAACAGGCACTCCCCTCTTCGACATTGTTGCAAGAATGGATCCGTATCTACCGGTTGTGCCGACGGCTGTAAGGCAGGACGCTATCCGGAGACCCGACCCTATCATGCACTTGACGACCTTCTCTCCCTCGGCTATAAAGATACCGTCTCTTTCCAGCTCTTTACCTTTAAGGGATTTGTATGGGGCCAGGCGTGGATCATCCGCGCCTTGTATAACGATACAGGTCTTCAATTTCTGCGGGCATCTTTTAGCCATAAAATCTATCAGGCATTCTTTACAAATATGCGTTTCAGGGAATTGCCGAGCCGTTTCTTCTTCTTCTCCCGCACCAATACGCTCCATAAGAGTCCCGGACCCGCCATCATGAATAAGATGATCTCGTTGAAGGTAAAGAACTTCACCGCAGCGAATTTCTTCACTATCTTTAATATCTGAAGCGGCGTATAGAATGAAAATTTTATCTGCCTGCCTATTTTTTTCAAGGCCGGATGGCTATAGGTATCCGAATAAAGCTCTCCGCGATAGGTAACGTGGTATCCGGGCGTATTTTCTGCGAGCTTCCTAAGCGGCGAGAACTTCTCTATCCTTAACTTCTGGAATGTTATGGAATCCAGGCTTATCTCTTTAGCGAACTTCGCTATACATAGCATCTCTTCCTCGGTCTCGCCTATATTGCCATAAATAAAGTAGCCGTGATAGTAGATGGGGTACTTTTTCAACACGGCAAAAGACCTTCTTATTGTATTTGAGTCAAAGCCTTTATTAAGCTGTGCTAATATACGGTCATGCGGAGATTCTATGCCCATAAAGAGCATCTTAAAACCCGCTTTGACCATCTTTTCCAAAAGCCTGGGATGATTGGCTATTTCGATACGGGCTTGTGCCAGGAAGCGTTTTTTTATTTTACCCGCTATTATCAGGTCGCAGATCTCTTCCGATCTTTTTATGTCCGTAAAAAAGTTGTCGTCGTTAAATAGTATGGTATTGGCGCGGATCTGGCCTATCTCTTTTACGACAGATGCGACGCTGCGCGCCGCATAATCCCTTTTTTGGCCCAGCGGATTCAGGGTGAATGTGCAGAATTTGCAGTTGAAAGGGCAGCCTCTGGCACTTAAGACCGAATCGAACGTCAAGTCTGCCAGGCCGATACCGTTTACCCTCATGTAATATTTATTTCGTCTTAAGGACCGATCCGGAGCCCCTATAAGATCTACGTCCGGTAAGGGCCTGTTCGCGGTATGGACTATCCCTTGGCTGCCCTTATAGGATATGCCCAGGATATTCTCACGCGGCACGCCTTTTAGTATCTCTTTTATGGTCTCTTCGCCTTCGCCCCTGACGACAATATCTATCCTTGGAGAGGCCTTGAACAGTTCTTCGACCTCGACCGTAGCTTTATATCCGCCTATGACTAAAGGTATGCCATCCGGCATTAAGTTCAACAGTTTACAGACCTCTTCATACTGGCGATCCCAACCGACAGTGACACATATGATGTCTATCTCGTTACGTATAAAATCTATCAGCTTTCCGGTATCACATAGCTCTGTTTCGTATCGCAGGTCAAGAAGGGTTATCTTATCCGCAAGGCCTTCTGCGCTGGTGGCCACATACTCAAGGCCCGTAGGCGGGAATAGCCCCATGATGCTGGTCGCCGTATTTTCGATATAAGGGTTTAAAAATAGTGCATGTCTATATTTCATATTTATTTCTTTGTCTTTACGGTTAGCCTGTTGAAAAACAGACCATGCCTGCTTATAGGCAGGCATGGATCATGGCAGGTACGGACTTATATAATATTTTTCCGTTGAGTTTTGTGGTGCCTGCGGACCTTGTCAAATACTTCTTTATTGATCGCCTGCCGGTCGACCGGCTTGCCTTCAGCCTTCAGTTTTTTGACCATCGCCTGCACCATCTTTCGCTTGATTATCTTCTGGGCTGATACGCTCTTTGTTCTTTTACCGAACCCGCACCAATCTTTGTAAATTCCCATCGTAGATCTCCTCTATTAGAATTACACCGCTCCATGCAGCATCTTACATCGCTTGTCCAGCGTCACCATTATAGCACAATGTGGACAATCTGCATCCAATTGATTTTCGCGACTACATTTCTTATCATATGACCGGTCGATTAAAAAACCGGCCCGCCTTCGCAATCAACGCTCGTTAGGCTCGGTGCTTCGGCGGGCACATCCGCCGAAGCATTCCGTCTATTACGCATTGAATGCGAAGGCGGATGGCGGACGCGAGCGCAACCAATTCAAACTGCGCACACTCGGCATGTCTCTAAAGAGCATGGCTCATCACTTAATTCATTAAAAATTGTACAACCTTAGAAATAAATGCGTCCGGGTTTTCAACATGAACACAATGGCCCGCATCCTTTATCTCCTCAGAGACGCTGCCCTTGATGCCTTTTGCAAGTTCCATAGATTCTGTCGGGTATATAAGTATATCGGCACTGCCTGTAATAATAAGAGTCTTGGATTTGATATTTTTAATCCGAGCACATGCGTTAAATGATGCGATGGCATTGATCTGGCCTTGAAATCCTTCCGTCGATTGTAAATACGGATAAGCCGAAGCATATTTTATAAATGTCTCAATATAATTTTTACGTTCAAATGTTTTCGGAGAAAATGACCAGTATGCCCACAGCCGCATTAATGCTTCATTATCGTGGTCTTTTTCAAAACGTTTTAAAAAATCATTGAATAGCATATTATTGCGGGTCGATGAGACAGAAGCGGTAGTTTCAAGTATAAGTTTTCCTACGCGCTCAGGATAATATATGGCAAGCTCCTGGGCGATATAACCACCCATCGAATGGCCTATAACATTGCATTTCTTCAACTGCAAACGGTCTAGAAGGCCTATCGCGTCATCGGCCATTTCGCGGATTGAGTATTTCTTTTTCGGCGTATCGCTCCTGCCGGATCCGCGATTATCAAATGCTATTACAAAGAAATGCTTTGCGAGCTTGCCGCATACACCTGCCCAGCTTGCGCTATCCGAATTAAGGCCCGATATCAATAAAACGGGGTCGCCTTTGCCGTGAGTTTCGTAGTATAAGGATATGTTCTTTAGTTTTGCTATCGGCATTTTACTTGAAATATGGTAACTTTGGGACACTCCCCATACATTGTGTGTCCTTTTTTAACACGTCCCTTCTTTTATAAACTGGCGGAGAGACTGGGATTCGAACCCAGGGATCCCGTTAGAGATCACACGCTTTCGAGGCGTGCGCCTTCAACCACTCAGCCATCTCTCCGTAAAACTTTT
Source organism: Candidatus Omnitrophota bacterium (assembly GCA_026387135.1). Taxonomy (GTDB): domain Bacteria; phylum Omnitrophota; class Gorgyraeia; order 2-01-FULL-45-10; family 2-01-FULL-45-10; genus 2-01-FULL-45-10. Next base: position 7,920 of record JAPLMH010000095.1, read on the forward strand.
TAGTGCGCCTTTCCCGCCAAAACTATATTTAGAAGTAGGTCGCTTTTTAGAGGTGTTTGGCGGGACTTCCTCGCCCCTTCGGGGCTCGGTCGCAACCACTCAGCCATCTCTCCGCATTAAAACTCTATTTGTATTTGTTCAGTACCTTCAACAGCTCTTTGGCGCTGTCCGGCATCCCGGTCTTGTTCTCGATCAGTATCTCTCTCGCGGAAAGGCCTTTGCCGTACAACTCTTTATCACCATCCCAATGCTGCGTGATAACGGCGCCCTCTAGCTTCACTCCGGCAAATAACCCGCGGCTCCTGGAATAAGAGAGTATGCCGCCTTTTAGCTGTATATCGGTCGATGCTTCAGCAGCCCTGCCTACGGGACCTCCGGCGACAGATGCGTCAGCGCCGAGCTTGAATTGCCCGTCAAGTATGCCGTCGACACTGCGGCGGTTCATTATTAGCAGGACAAAATCCGTCGCCTGGCCGCCTATCTGCAGTCCCCAGCTGCCGCCCGCGATCGTGAAGATGGCCGGCGCCGACCATTTTCGGCTCTTGTCATCCCTTACCATGATGATGCCCTGTCCGTACTTACCGCCCAATACGAATCCCGCGGAAATAGTGCTCGGAAATATCGCTATCGCCGAACAGTCGCGCAGCAAGTTCTCCGGGATATTCTGATCCGGCATCTGCTGGATCTGGTCGAGCACTCGTCCCGATTCTTCGACAAGCCTCGACCATTTGTTATCTTCGGCATAAGCATTCACCGAAGAGAATACGAGCGCATATAACAGAACTACACCTATAACTACAAAATACTTTTTCATGCTGCCCTCCTTTTTGTGCTATCGGTTTCGGCACTATTATATCAAAAACTATTCTCTTTTACCATCGTAAGCCCGCTCCTGCGTAGACGGCCGATTCTCTATTCGATCTGAGTACGCGCAGAAAGGCTTCCCCGTCACCTTTCAATATTTTATGGGACAACTCCAGGTTTGCGCCTATATCGCTCTTTTCTTTATCGTTCTTTAGCGTAAATAATACCGTGTCCCTGTCCGTAAGCCTGGCATCCACGCCGAAGACCATCTCTCTGGTCTTATTGTTTTCGTAGTCTATTTCAAATATCAACCCGGCATCTTTTTTCAGGTTCCATCTACCGAATAACGTAATGGTCCGACGCACTGGATCTACCCTGTCATTCGAGCCTATACCCAATTCATATTTGATGTACTTCTCCGTAAAGATGCCTATACTTGTTATGAAATCGAACGATTGATCCGTGCCTTTGCCCAGCAGGTAGGATATGCGAAATTTCTCCCTTATATCCCAGTAGCCTTTAAATATCAAAGTGTGACATTGCTTCTTCTTCCGTATCAGGCGGGCTTTTTCATATTGATATATTATCTGGTGGTTTTTATTTATTTCCCATATGCCGTTAAAGGAGAGGATATCGTATCTACCCGCTTCTTTCCTTATATGGAAAGAGAGGCGATTATTCTCATCCGCCTTCCAGGTGCCTCCGAGATTAAGCACGTATGTAGACCGGGTATTATCTTTTGTCGTTGTAGTAACGGCAAATAGGAGCGAGTTCCTATTCACATCCAGGATCTCGCCCTGCAGGGTTATCCTGTCGCCGAACGTCTGCCTGCCCTGGCCGTCCAGAGTGAGGCGCAGCTCGTGATCGTCGGTCAACGACCATTCGCCTTTG
>JAPLMH010000037.1 GCA_026387135.1 Candidatus Omnitrophota bacterium
AAATACGAAACTGTTATAGGGCTAGAGGTCCATCTGCAGCTGGAGACCGATACCAAGGCGTTCTGCGGGTGCTCCACGGAATTCGGAAAGCCGCCGAACAGCCACACCTGTCCGGTATGCTTAGGTTTTCCAGGGTCACTGCCGGTCCTGAACGAGAAGGCATTCCTCTACTCGATAAGAGTGGCCCTTGCGCTTAACTGTAAGATACAGGATATCATAAAGTTCGACAGAAAAAATTATTACTACCCGGACCTCCCGAAGAATTTTCAGATATCCCAGTTCGACATGCCCCTTTCGTACGATGGTTTTGTCGATGTTCTCTCCGGGTCAGGGGCGAAGAAGAGGGTGCATATAAAACGCGTTCATCTGGAAGAGGATGCGGGTAAATTGATCCATCCGGCAAAGGCGAGCAACAGCCTTGTCGATTTTAACAGGGCCGGGATGCCTCTCTTGGAAATAGTTACCGAGCCAGACATAAATTCTCCTGAGGAAGCGTACGATTATCTCACAGCCCTGAAATCGATACTGCAGTATCTGAGAGTCTCCGATTGCGATATGGAGAAGGGCAGCCTGCGCTGCGACGCGAATATATCCGTAAGAAGAGCGGGCGAGAAAGAGCTGGGAGTAAAGGTGGAAGTCAAGAATATGAACTCTTTCAGATGGGTCAGGGAAGCTCTATCCTTTGAGGCGGCAAGACAGATAAAGATGGCGGAGGCGAAAGAGAGGATAGCTCAGGAGACGAGGCTTTGGGATGCCCAAAAGCTCGTTACCATCTCGATGAGGTCAAAGGAAGAGGCGCATGACTATCGTTATTTTCCGGAACCTGACCTGGTCCCGTTCATCATCGACAAGAAGATCATTGAAGAGATAGCTCACGCCCTGCCCGAGCTGCCGGAGGCCCGTTCCAACAGGTTCGTAAAAGAATATGAGCTTTCCGAATATGATGCCCGCGTTCTTACGGGTCAGATAGATCTGGCGGACTATTTTGAAGAGTGCGCCCGAGGCTATGAGAACAGGAAGACATTGACTAACTGGATCAACGGCGATATAGCGGCACAGATGAATGCCAGGAATGTGAATATACTGGGACTGAACTTAAAACCTGGAGACCTTGTGGAGCTTTTGAAGATGATAGACGGCCAATCCATCAGCGGCAAGATAGCCAAAGATGTTTTGGTGGAGATGATAGATACCAAAAACAGAGCCGGCGAGATAGTGAGCTCTAAGGGGCTTTCACAGATCAGCGACAAAGATGCGATAGAAGAGGCGGTTTTAGATGTGCTCTCTAAGAACGAAAGATCTGTTAATGATTATAAAGGCGGCAAGAAGACGGCCATTACATTCCTTGTCGGGCAGGTCATGAAGCAGACTAAGGGTAAGGCCAACCCGGCCATGGTGAACGATCTGCTCAAGAAACATTTAGGGGAATAGTTCGTGATGAAGAGGATAAAGATAATCTTTTTCGTGATCGCGGTAATGCTCATCGCTTCTTTGACTATGGGCAGGCCCGAAGCGCCCAAAGAGACTAAATTGCAGTCGAAGGATGACCTGTATAACCAGGTTGAGCTATTCTCGGACGCGATAAGCGTGATACGAAGCGAGTATGTGAATGAGGTTGACTCCAAGAAAGTGATATACGGAGCGTTGAGGGGGATGCTCTCCTCGCTCGACGATTTCAGTCAATTTTTGGACCAGGATGAATATAAGGAACTGGCGTCAGAGGCAAAGGGCGAGTTCGGCGGAATAGGGGTAGAGATAACGCTGAAAGACGGCATCATCACCGTGATAACTCCAATGGCCGGCACCCCGGCGGAATCGGCCGGCATAAAGCCGGGCGACAAGATCGTGAGGATAAACGGCAAGACGACAAAAGATGTGCGCTTAAGCGACGCCGTGAAGATCATGCGCGGCGAGCCCGGCACGCAGTTAACCCTTACCGTCTGGAGAGAGAAGGAAGAGAGGGTCCTCGATATACCCATAAAAAGGGCCAAGATAAATATAGAGAGCATAAAAGACGCCCGTCTGATAGAAGGCAAGATCGGATATATCCGTCTTGTGGAGTTCCAGGAAAAATGCGCCCGCGAACTGGAGGCTGCTCTAAAGAAGCTGGAGGGCGAGGGCATGGACTCGCTTGTGCTGGACCTGAGAAATAATCCCGGCGGGCTTCTTGATTCCGCGATAGACGTATCGGAGAAGTTCATACCAAAAGACGAGATAATAGTATCGACAAAGAGTAGATCCCCGGATCAAAATGCCGTATACAGGTCGAAGGGCGTCCTGACGCATCCTGGCTATCCGCTTATAGTCCTGGTGAATGAGGGCTCCGCGAGCGCCGCAGAGATAGTGGCCGGAGCTATACAGGATAATAAACGCGGCGTGATATTGGGCACCAAGACCTTTGGCAAGGGCTCCATACAGACCGTCATCCCGTTAAAGGATAACTCAGCTCTCAGGCTTACGACGGCCTCTTATCTTACACCCAGCGGGAGATCTATCAGCAATCAGGGCGTGGTCCCCGATGTGATAGTAGACCGCGAAGAGTTGGGCGGCAGGAAGAGATCCTCATCCGACATATTTGATGATGTTGACGACGATAAAGAGATAAAGAAAGATATTAAGGTGTCTAAGCAGAAAGAGGCCGTCGCGCGGGATAATCAGCTCGAACGCGCCATCGATCTGATCAAAGCTATAAAGGTCTACAGGAAATGAAGACCAGGATAGTTTTAACGGTGATCACTGTAGGATTGATATTGGGTGTAGCCTTTATCTTCTGGAGGTCTTCTCACGCCCCGGAGAGGAAGATAGTGGTGATGAAGAAGGCTCTCCCCGCGAAAGCGGTCGCAAGAAAAAGAAAATTTACTGCCATACAAAAGAATTACGGCAATCCCAAGGTGGCGATAGTCATAGACGATTTTGGGTATAATATGAATAATCTCGACAACCTCTTTGCCGTGAAGAGGCCGGTTACGTTCTCGATCCTGCCGAACCTGCCGTACTCCAAGAGGATAGCCTCACTTGCTTCTTCGAAGGGATATGATCTTATACTGCATCTTCCGCTAGAGTCAAATGACCCAACCGCGCCCGCTGAGATCGGCACTATCAAGACCGGCATGGATGAAAAAGATATATTGGCGCTGCTTGATAAGGACATAGCGAGCGTTCCCGGATTACACGGCGTATCGAACCATCAAGGCTCGAAGGCCACGGAAGATAGGCGCGCCATGTCCATCATCCTGTCCGACCTCAATAAGAGAGGCCTCTACTTCTTTGACAGCCTTGTAACCGATAAGTCGGTATGTCGTGACGCGGCAGCGCAATCGAAAGTCCCATACGCCAAGAGAGATATATTTTTAGATAATGAGAATAACCCGGAGTACATAGAGAAGCAGATGCTCTCCTTAAGGAAGTCGGCGTTCAAATGTGGCTCCGTTATCGCGGTCTGTCACGACAGGAAAAATACGATAACCGTTTTAAATAAGATGATGCCGGAGCTCGCTAGCGAGGGGATCAGGTTCGTCTATCTCTCGGAGATGGTTAAATAAGATGCTTACATTAGGTATAGAGACTTCCTGCGACGAGACGAGCGTTTCGGTCACCGAAGGCAGGAACGTTCTTTCAAATATAGTATCGTCGAGCGTGCACCTGCATAAGAAGTACGGCGGAGTGGTGCCGGAGATAGCTTCAAGATTTCATGTGGAATATATTTTGGAGGTCCTGGACAAGGCTTTGAAAAGCTCGGGCAAGCGCCTGAAAGATATAGAGCTCATTGCTGTAACTAACGGCCCCGGGCTTGTGGGCGCCTTACTTACGGGCGTATCTTTGGCGAAGTCCTTAAGCCTCTCTTTACGTGTGCCTATGATAGGCGTGAACCATCTTCTTTCGCATCTCTACAGCGCGTTCTTGAGCGATGGCGAATTGCCCGATTTTCCTTTCATCGGCCTTGTGGTTTCGGGCGGGCATACCGCGTTATTCTATTGCCGGGATAGTTATAAACAGAAGCTCTTATCCCAAACGCAGGACGATGCGGTCGGCGAAGCCTTTGACAAAGTGGCAAAGATATTGGGGCTTGGATATCCGGGAGGGCCTGTGGTGGAGCGGATGGCAAAGCTTTCCAAGGACAGAGAAAGGGTGAAGCTGCCAAAGACATTTCTTGGTGTAAATTCTTTAGATTTTAGTTTCAGCGGGATCAAGACTGCGGTATTATATTATGTGAGAGCCTCAAAGAATAAGGATGACGAAGCCGCCGATATCTGCCACTCTTTTCAGGAGACCGTCATCGATGAATTGGTGGATAAGACGATGCGCGCCGCTGAAATGCATAAGGTGAAGAATATAGTGGTGGGCGGCGGGGTCGCGGCGAACACAAGGCTGCGGGAAAAATTCACGGATGCCGCGAGATTTTCGGGCGGCGTCAAAGTATATTTTCCCGAAAGACGGTACTGCATGGATAATGCGGCAATGGTAGGAGTTCTTGGGGAGGAATTGTATAAAAGAGGGCAGCGGTCGGACCTTTATTTGAGCGCCGAGCCCAACCTGGAGGTGGTGAATGCTTAACGAGTGGGTCATAATATTCCGCCTTGTACTGTCGGCGATATTGAGCGGAGTGATCGGTTTTGAAAGAGAGTTTCATGGGCGGGCGGCGGGTTTCCGGACGCATATTCTTTTATCCGTGGGCTCTGCGCTTATAATGCTTACATCTATTCACATATTCGACGTCTATTCAGGCAGAGTGGCTATAGATCCCGCCAGGCTTGCCGCTGGTGTGGTCACGGGCATCGGTTTCATGGGCGCGGGGACTATAATGCGTTACAAGGCCTCGGTGAGAGGGCTTACGACCGCCACGAGCCTCTGGGTCGTCGCCGGTATAGGTCTTGCCGTGGGATCGGGATTGTATTTCGGCGCCATTGCCACAACCCTGATAGCCATGATCGCTTTAATGTTCTTTTCCAAGCTTGAACATGTTATGATACGTAAGAATTGGTATAAGACCATCGTCATAGAAACGCAAGACGGTCTGGAACAGTTAAAAAGGATAAGGGAAACCTTATCGGAATACGGGAGCGAGATCAATGATCTCGAGGCCGACCGTTCGAAGGACGGAACGCATATTATTCTGAAGTTCGGCCTTAAGCTCACCTCAAATCTGCACAACGCGCAGTTGATAGAAGCGATCGCGCGTTTAGAAGGCGTTAAGAACGTTAAGTGGGAAGCGGACTAACCAGAGGGGGTGTTTTATGATGACGAGGAAGGATAAGAAGCACGAGACCGAAAAGGTCCTCGATGTAGACGCTTCGATGCAGGGAACTCTCATCTTCAAAGATTATGTGAACCTCAGGATAAACGGAACGTTCGAAGGCGTATTGAATACGAAGGGTAATCTCATGATCGGCGAGCAGGCAGTGGTCAATGCCGATATAACGGGAGATTCCATAGTGATAGCGGGTAAGGTGAACGGCAATATAACGGCGCTCAAAGACCTGAAGCTGATATCGCCTGCCAGGGTCATCGGGGATATCAGGTCACCGCTCTTAAGCATAGCGGAAGGCGCCATATTTGACGGCACTTCGAGGATGTTGACTAAAGCGCATGATCTCACGAATAACACCATGACGCCGGATGATCTGGCAAAGTATCTGGAGATCGAAACCAATCTCGTACATGAATGGGCCAGCTCCGGAAGGCTGCCGGCAACCAAAGACGGCGATGCCTGGAGATTCGAGCGCGCCAAGATAGACGAGTGGATAGCTCAGGGGAAGATAAAATAATATGCCGGAACATTTATTGAATATCAAAGAGGTGGCGGCTTATCTGGGCGTCTCCGAAGAGGAGGTCAAGCGTCTCGTCGATATGGGCGAGATGCCGGCCTACAAGATAGGAGACAGCTTCTTAAGGTTCCGAAAAGAACAGGTGGATGCCGTGAAGTCGGAGATCTCTGACGTAGAGAAGGTGGATCCTGCCCGCGTCGCTGTAAAACTGGACTCAAAGGGCCATCCCACGCACCCATTTACGGACCTTGAAAGAGATGTCAAGAAGAGAGAGCCTGCCGTGAGGCAGTATGACTACACGTTCGCGGAGAAGATACAGGATTTCATTCATTACAATGACTTCTATATCGCCTCGGCGGCAATAGTTGCGATACTGCTCTTTATAATCTTGAGATCCTAAACGCCATGCCCGATAGAACGAAGCTTCTTTATGACGATATCGGCTTCGCCAAGGTGGATTGCCACAGGCTGCTGCGCAGAGGCTTTCCGGAGGTAATATTCGGCAAAGGCAAGACGCCCGCGCAGATCATTGAAATTGCAAAAAAGATAATTTCACATCACGGCATACTGCTTGTGACGAGGACCGAAAAAAAAGTCTACTTGAAGCTCAAAAAATTATATCCGAAGATAAAGTATTCCGAGTCGGGCAGGATAATATATTACAGAGACTCAAAGGCCCCGGTGAAAAAAGGCACGGTCGTGGTGGTTACTGCGGGAACGGCCGATATACCTGTAGCCGAAGAGGCGAGGATCACGTTAGAGTTGATGGGTAATCCCGTAGAGATGTTATACGATGTGGGGGTAGCCGGGATACACAGGGTGCTCGATAAGAAGCATATTTTGGAGAGTGCCAGCGTGCTTATAGTGATAGCCGGCATGGAGGGCGCCCTCGCCAGCGTCGTGAGCGGGCTGGTATCGAGACCCGTGATAGCGGTCCCTACCAGCGTGGGTTACGGCGCCAGCTTTGAAGGCATCGCGCCGTTACTGACGATGATCAATTCGTGCTCTCCGGGCGTGGCCGTAATGAATATAGATAACGGTTTCGGTGCCGCATATTTTGCATCGATGATAAATAATTGAGCCTATGAAGATACTATATTTCGATTGCTTCAGCGGGATAGCCGGGGACATGGTGCTCGGCGCTCTGATAGACGCCGGTCTTGACGTAAACGTCCTGATAAGAGACCTCAAGAAGCTGAAGATAAAAGGCTATGAGATCAGGGCCGCGAAAGTGATGCGTAAAGCGTTATCCGGAACGAAGCTCGATGTTGTAGTGAAGAACGAGCCTCGAGCGCACTCTCACAGATCTCTTGTCGAGATATTGAAGCTTATAGACGACAGTACCTTAAAGAGCGCAGTAAAAGAGAGCGCGAAGAAGATATTCAATATAATAGGCAAGGCCGAGTCGAAGATACACGGCATCAGCGATAAGAAGAAGCTGCATCTCCACGAGCTGGGCGATATCGACTCGATAGTCGACATAGTGGGCGTTGCCATAGCCATAGATGCGCTTGAAATAGATGAGATATACTCATCGACGGTGAGTTTCGGCAGGACTATCCTAAACACTAAAGGAGGCGTTCTTCCCTCGCCAAGCCCCGCGAGTCTCGAGATATTAAAAGGCGTGCCGGTCAAAGTGTCCGGAATAGATTCGGAACTCGTAACTCCCACGGGAGCCGGTATATTAAGAGCTCTTTCTAAAGGATTCGGCGATATGCCGCAGATGAAGGTGTCCAAGATAGGTTATGGCGCAGGGACGAAGGAGTTGGGCGAGATACCTAATATGCTGAGGGTGATGATCGGCGAGGGTGTTGAAGCATACGAAAAAGATAAAGCCTTCGTTATCGAGACAAATATCGACGATATGAATCCGCAGAACTTTGAATATCTCTTTGAGAAGCTTTTGAAAGAGGGCGCATTGGATGCGTTTACCACTACCGTGCAGATGAAGAAGTCGAGACCTGCTTTTAAGCTGACCGTCCTGTGTGACCGGTCAAAATTAGAAAAACTCTGCTCCATTATATTTACGGAGACTACTTCCATCGGCATAAGGTACTACGGGGTAGACAGGTTCAAGCTGAAGCGCGAGATGGTGAAGGTCAATACGAGATACGGGAATATCAAAGTAAAATTGAGCAGAGGCCCAAATGACATATTGACCGTATCTCCCGAATATGATGAATGCGTAGTATTGGCGAGGAAAAAAGGCGTGCCGCTAAAGAGGGTATATGAAGAAGCCAGAAAGGCCGTAGGGGTATGATATGATCGATAGGAGAAGCTGCTTTTTATTAATTATAATTTTGATCTGTGGGTTGTGGATCGCGGAGAGCGTACTCTGTGACACCATCTACACAAAAGACGGAAAAGAGCTCAAGGGCATCATAATAGAAGACTATAGGGATAGGATCATATTCTCTACGATAGACGGCCAGGTCACCGTCATGAAATCCGATGTGAAGGAATTATATTTCGATACAGAGGAGCAGAACCTGATAAAGCTCGCCGAACAGGCCAGAGACAAGAACGATTACATAAAAGCTTTTGTCTACTACGATAAGGCGTTCAAAATGAACCCGAACTCAAAGGTCGCCAAGGACGGTATAGTCTTTTTGCAGGGGTACCTCTTCAAAAAGGATATGTCGCAGAAGGAAGAAGTTGTCAGGCGCCATAATGAGTTTGAACAAAGGGGCCAGGTCTCCGCGATAAAAAGCGACGAGGATCAGTTCAATGACGACCTGAAGAGGCTGCGGACAGAAGCCGGCATAACTTTGATGACGACGGACGCGGTCACAAGAATAGAAAGCGTCAGGCCGGGTTCATCGGCCGATAGCGCTGGCATCAAGAGTGGAGATGTGCTGGTCGCTATATGGGGCCGGCTTGTCGGATACATGTCCTTAAAGGAAGTAGTCGAGACGCTGTTGGAAAAGAACTCTCTGGAGACCAAGATATCTCTGGAGCGCAATACCACAGTAAAAGTAAGGAGAAGCGATTCCATAGGAGCCACACTATCTATGCAGTTCGACGGCCTGACGATATCGGCCGTCAATGAGGGCTCCACCGCGGCCGAAGCAGGACTAATGCCCAACGATATCATCACCGCAATAAACGGCAATTCAACGCGCTATATGCCGCTAAAGAAGGCTATCGCGTTGATCAAGAGATCAAGAGACGGCAAAGTCAACCTGACCATAAGAAAAGAGATGGTCATGTGGGGAAAGGGAGGGATGTAACGATGAAACAAGGCGCTACTTATAAAAGAACGCAATACCTTATAGCTACAAAGTTCCAGTTAAAGTATGTGGGATTGATATTGCTGCTCGTATCTTTGACGGCCATACTCTGTTCGTACGTCATATATTACACCATGATGCTTACGATGGGCGATAAGCTGGCCAACGTATATCCTCAAGGAAGGCTCATATCGATAGTGGATATGGTGAACGGCAGGATACTTTTGACAATGCTCCTGATCACGCCTCTCGTAGTGATAATAGGAATATATGCTTCGCATAAGATAGCAGGTCCCATCTACAGGATCGAGAAGTTTCTCAACTCGATGGCGGGCGGCGACCTCTCGATGTCTTTGACTTTAAGAAAGAACGACGAACTCACATCTCTTGCCACCGGGATAAACAAGGTGATCGAAAGCGTAAAGGAGGCCGTGAAGAAAGAGCGCTCCGCGATCAGTAGCATATCCATGTCTATGGAAGGCTTAAGAAGGATCGCAACATCCAAGCCCATCAATCACGCCGCATTGGATAAAGCGCTGGATAAACTTAACGAAGAAGTCTCCGTCGTGAGAAGAGAGGTGGAGAAGTATAAGATTTGATGAATAATCTAAAGAAGATACTCGCTTTAATAGTTACAATACTCTCACTTGCTGCAAATGCATTTGCGTATAGCACTCCCTATGAATTGGCAAGCAACGAGAAGAGCGTAGAAAAAGTTGCAGCTTGGATTATAAATAATATACGGTATAGAGCAGAGTCTTCTGACGATTGGCAAAAATCAGAAGAAACGCTCAGATTGGGAACGGGTGAC
>JAPLMH010000133.1 GCA_026387135.1 Candidatus Omnitrophota bacterium
GTCCCATAATATGAATTACGCGGATCCGCGGTATATTTCAGTATTTATATTCTCAAGCGTCTTTCTGGTCCTTTTCTGCATTTGGGTCATGAAGAGGCGCCGCTCCCTCATGGAACGTTTTGCCGAAAAGAAGATGATAGATGGGATCGCTCCGCATTTTAGCGTCGCGCGCAAGGTTTTGAAGATGGCCCTGACGGGCCTGGCGTTCCTGCTCTGCATATTCGCCCTTGCGCGGCCGCAGTGGGGCTTTGAATGGCAAGAAGTGAAGAGGACGGGCCTGGATATTCTGATAGGCATAGATGTTTCCAAGAGCATGCTCGCCAGAGACATGAGGCCTACGAGGCTGGAACGAACAAAGTATGCCGTTAAAGACCTGGTAAGAAAGCTGAACGGTGACAGGATCGGCCTGATAGCATTCGCAGGCACTTCATTTCTGCAGTGTCCGCTGACGATAGATTATAACGGCTTTCTACTGACGCTTGATGATCTCAATACGGATACTATACCAAGGCCCGGCACCTCGATCTCAAGCGCCATAAAAGACGCTATAGACGTATTGAAGGGCGCCGACAAAAAGTTCAAGGTCTTCGTCCTGATAACCGACGGCGAAGAGCTGGAGGGTGATGCCATTAAAGCGGCAACCGAAGCCGCGCAGGCGGGCATACGCATATATTGCGTCGGAGTGGGCACCATAGAGGGCGACCTTATTCCCGCAATAGACGGGCAGGGAGAGAGAGGGTATCTTGCCGACAGATCCGGCCAGGTAGTCAAGACGCGTCTTAATGAAGATCTCTTAAAAAAAATAGCTGTTGCTACAGGTGGTAGTTACGTGAGGGCCACGCCCAGCGATTTCGGATTGACCCTTCTTTATGACAAGAGCATATCTAGACTGGAGAAACGTGATATAGAGGCGAAGATGAAGAAGCATTATCAGGAGCGTTACCAGATATTTTTAGGCATCGCCATCGCGTTCCTTTTATTAGAGCCGCTTATTTCGGAGAGAAAGAGATGATGCGCTGTAAAGCTTTGATCATAACTGCCCTGATGCTTATATTTGGCGCGGGGACGCTCTTTGCTTCCACCGATGCAGATGTAAAAAAGGGCAATATGTTGTATAATAGCAAACGATATGATGAAGCGATAAAAGTATATGATAGCGCCCTCGACAAAAAGTCCGATGACGCGATGCTCAGGTTCAATAAGGGCGATGCTCTATACAAGAAGAATTCTTATAATACTGCTATAGAGTCCTATAATAAGGCCATTGCTCAGGGGAGGGCCTGGGTATTGGCAGGCTCGGATTACAATATAGGTAACTCTAATTATAAAATAGGGTCGGGGTGGGCCTCCTCTGATATAAACAGGGCCAAGGACTCTTATGAAACTGCTTTGCAGTTCTATAAGCGCGCCATAGACCTGGACCCCAATGATAAAGACGCAAAGTTCAATTATGAGTTTGTAGATCAGAAGTTGATGAGCTTGAAGGAGAAGGAAGAGAAGGAGAAGAAGAAAGAGAAAGACCAGAAGCAGAATCAAGATAACAAGAAAGACCAAAAGCAGGATAAGGATAACAAAAAAGATCAGAATAAAGATAGTCAGGGCGGACAGGGTAAGCAAGATAACAAAGAACAAAATAATAAGGATCAGAAAGATCAACAGAAAGATCAACAAAAAAATCAGCAGCAGAATCAACAACAGGACCAACAGAAGAATAAGCAGCAACAAGATCAAAAAAAGCAGCAGGACCAAAAGCAGCAGCAAGATCAAAAACAGCAAAAAGACCAAAAAGATCAGAAGGACCAAGAGAAGCAGCAGTCGGATCAAAATAAAGAAGAAGGTAAAGGGTCCCAGCAGAACCAGCAGCAGTCAAAGAGCGAAGAACAAAAGAAACAAGAAGAAGAGAAAAAACAAGAAGAGCAGAAAAAACAAGAAGAAGAGAAGAAGCAAGAAGAGCAAAAGAAGCAGGAAGAGGAGCAGAAGAAACAGGAAGAACAAAAGAAACAGGAAGAACAGAAGAAACAGGAAGAACAAAAGAAACAGGAAGAAGAGAAGAAGCTGGGGGAGAGTCAGCCTAAACCGCAAGGCCAGGGAGAGAAAGAAGAGCCGCAACCTAAGCCTCAGGAAGAGAAGGAAGGCCAGGCCCTTCAGTTTTACGAACAGGGTGAGGGCGAGAAGAGAGATATGACCGAGGAAGAGGCTAAGATGATGCTCGAAGGATATAGGGGCGAAGAGGCTACGGCTCAATCAATTAGGATGCGTAGAAAGCAGGTGCCTATGGCTGAACCGGATAAGGATTGGTAGTTGATCGATGAGAAAAGTCTTAATTTTACTAATTTTATCATTGATGATTCTTGGCGCCGAAGTATTTGCCGATGATATCAAGTTTGAAGCGGCGGTAGACAAGAAGACGGTTGCTATAGGCGAGAGCGCCCAGCTCGGACTCACTTTTTACGGCACGCAGAATGTTCCGGCACCCGACATAGGCAACATAGACGGGTGCGAAGTCCGGTACCTCGGTCCATCCACCATGATGACGGTCATCAACGGGACCGTATCCAACTCTATAACTCATATGTATAAAGTGCAGCCGCTAAGGCTGGGGAAGTTCCAGCTCGGCCCGTTCACATTTAAGTACGAAGGAAATACTTACACGTCCAGCATAGCATTCCTGACCGCAACGGAGGAGAAGACAAGACAAGAGCCCGCAAAGAAGGAAGACGAAGAGAATATCATTGATTCGCTTGATATAAAGGATAGATTATTTTTAACTCTCAAGATTGACAGGACGACAGCCTATGTAAACGAGATCGTGCCCATTACGATAAAGGTCTATGTCAACAGGATGAATGTGAGCGACATACAACTTCCCACCTTTAATCAGGAGGGTTTTTCAAAGGCGCAGTTCGAGGACCCGAAGCAGTACCGTGAGCGCATGGGAGGACTGTTGTATGATGTGCTGGAGTTCAGGACGACCATCTTCGGGAGCAGGGCCGGCGACTACAAGCTGGGCCCGGCGACTTTAAAATGCAATCTAGCCGTGAAGAAGAGGGTGCGTAATATGTCGGCATTGGACGACGATTTCCTGAACGACAGAGGCGTGAGGGACCCGTATTTTGAGGACTTCTTTACAAGATATGAGCGTTATCCTGTAGAGCTGAAATCCGACGAAGCCAACCTCGTGCTCCTGGCGCTTCCGCAGGAGGGCAGGCCGGAAGACTTTTCAGGGGCGGTGGGCGACTACCAGTTCATATATTCGGCAGGACCAAAAAAAGTTAAAGTCGGAGATCCCGTAACGCTCAAGATGGAGATAAACGGGACAGGCAACTTTAATACGGTGATAATTCCAAAATTGGAAAATACGGAAGGCTTCAGGGTGTATGAGTCTCAGATAAAGACCGAGGCAGGGAGAAAGACTTTTAGGCAGGTACTTATACCTGAATCCGATAAAGTTTACCAGACACCTAAGGCCATATTCACTTACTTCGATCCCGAGAAGAAGATGTATAAGACCATAACGCAGGAACCTGCACCGTTGCAGGTGGAGAAGATCCTAGAGTCGCCGGCGCAGGTGATAGGGCAAGCGCCCGGGAGTCCTTCGACTACACCTCTGAATTTCGAACGTCCGCCCGAAGAGAAGAGAGAGGATTCCCAACCTCAAGGAGACATCCTGTACATAAAGGAATCTATGGGCAGAGTTCAAAAAAGAGGCTCCGAAGTCTATAAAAATATATTCTTCCTTGTGATCTTCCTGGCGCCATTTTTGATCCTGATAGTCGTATATCTTATTTATGCAAAACAGGACCGTCTCAGGCGGGATACAAAATATGCGCATAGAACGGAAGCTTTTAAGAGTATGCACAAAGAATTTTTTGAGCTGAAGCGCCGTTTGAAATCGAACGACTCAAAAGGCTTCTATGAGACGCTCTTCAAGGCCATCCAGGATTATCTCGGGGGCAGGCTCTATATACCTGTGGCCGGGTTGACCTTCGATACGGTTGAGCCGGTGCTCAGGTCAAAAGGAGTGGGGCCGGAAACGCTGAACAAGATAAAGAATATATTTAGCGTATGCGACAGGGCAAAGTTCGCTCTTATAAACGCGGATACGCTCTTGATGAAGGATGATATGAAGTTTCTCGAAGAGATAATACGGGAACTGGAAAGATACAAGATATGAAGAAGGCGATAATGGTTTTGATATTTCTGGTCTCTTCGGTTAATCTTGCTATTTCAGCCGAAGAGGCCGAGGACCCGGGCGCCTTGTTCTATAAAGCCAACTCACTTTATGAAGGGAGGGAGTATGAAAAAGCCTCCGAGGAGTACGCAAAGATACTGAATGTTGATTTCGACAGCGGCCCGCTATATTTCAATATAGGGAATACTTTCTTCAAGATGGGAAAGATCGGATATGCCATACTCGCATACAAAAAAGCTCAAAGGCTGATGCCGGGAGACGGCGATCTTAAATCAAATCTCGCTTACGCCGAATCGCTGACCGAAGATTCAGCTCTTCAGCCACCGAGCCAGAACAGGATAGCCTGGTTCTTCAAGTTCCCTTTCAGGGAATACAGCCTGAATACGGTATCGGCTATATTGATCGCTTTATATCTCATACTGATCGGGATGCTTTTGACGGGCATTATAAATCCTGCCTTTAAGCGCCGTATGTCCATCTTATTTTATCCTCTGCTCATAGGGTTTTTATTGACGCTTGGAGCGTTCATCATCAGGTATTATAATGAGGAGATCCTAAGTCATGGTGTAGTGGTTGTCAAGGAAGCCGAGTGCAAATACGAACCTATTGATAAGTCTAACAACTATTTTACGCTGAAAGAGGGGCAGGAGGTGCTTGTGCTCAAGACCAGGTCCGGCTGGAGGCGCATAAGAAGGCTTGATGGAAAGCTGGCCTGGGTGAAGAGCGATGCGGTTGAAGAGATTGACTAGAATGCGCCGCATATGATATATTAATGAGCTTATAAGGACAAAGATGAGGAATATTTCGATCATAGGTGATGGAGGCTGGGGCACAACCCTGGCCATACTGCTTTCCGGAAAAGGGCATAATGTCACGCTCTGGGGCGCATTTCCGGAATACGTGGAAACGGTTAAGGCTAAAAGAGTTAACGCAAAATTTCTACCGGGAATAAAGATACCTCACGAAGTCAATATCACTTCATCTCTGAATGAGGCGATCGAGGGCAAAGAGATAATAGTGTTAGCCGTTCCTTCTCAGTATATGAGGAGTGTCTTGACAAGGCTCACGCCCTATAAATTGGCCGGCAAGGTATTTGTGAGCGTCACTAAAGGCATTGAGAATAAGACTCTCAAGCGGATGTCGGAGATAGCGTATGAGCTCCTCGGTAAGATAGATATATGCGTCCTTTCCGGGCCTTCGATAGCGCACGAAGTGGCGCAGGGGAGCCCGGCAACGCTGGTGGCATCTTCCGGCAATTCGGCTCTTGCAAAAGATATTCAGGATGTGTTTATAACGGACCGTTTCAGGATATATACTAACGATGATATGATCGGAGTGGAGCTGGGAGGTTCGCTGAAAAATATTATAGCTATTGCGGCGGGCATCTGTGACTCTCTAGGTTTCGGTACGAACGCAAAAGCAGCGCTCCTCACGCGCGGCCTGATAGAGATGGCGCGCCTTGGAGTTGCTTTGGGGGCGAAGAAGGATACTTTTTACGGATTAAGCGGCCTCGGTGACCTGACGACGACCTGTATAAGCAAGTACAGCAGGAACCATCATTTCGGGGAAGAGATCGGTAAAGGAAAGTCTTTGAAAGAGGCTCTGAAAGAGACTGAAATGGTGGTGGAGGGCGTAGCTACCACGGAATCAGCTTATGAATTAGCAAGAAAACATAAGGCCCAGATGCCTATAATAAGCGAGATATATAAGGTGCTCTACGAAAATAAGGACCCCAAAAAAGGAGTCCACGACCTTATGACGCGCTCGCCCAGAGAAGAAGGTTTTTATTAAAAGGTAGCGGCAAAGAATTTGCGCTTTCGGGACGTGGCTCAGCCCGGCTAGAGCACTTGCTTGGGGTGCAAGGGGTCGACGGTTCAAATCCGTCCGTCCCGACCAGTACAAATTTTTTGCCGATACCATAAATTAAGGTCCAGAACATGAAGAAGATAAACATAGGTCTGATAGGGTTTGGCAAGATCGGCAGCGGCGTGATAAAAGCTCTCCGGTCAAAGAAGGCATTTTTAAAAGAGAAGTCGGGCGTTGATATAAATATCGTGCGGATATGCGATAAAGATATCAAGTCGAAGCGCCCTGTCGCGGTCAATAAGTCTCTCCTGACCAAGTCCCTGGGGAAGGTCCTGTATGATCCCAAAATACATATTGTAGTCGAGCTTATGGGAGGCATACGTCCCGCTAAGGACGTGATACTGGAGGCCCTCCGAAGCGGAAAACATGTTGTGACCGCCAATAAAGCCCTTCTCGCCGACAGCGGAAATGAAATATTCAGCCTGGCTAACTCACTCGCTCTTAATGTCGCTTTTGAAGCAAGCGTAGGAGGAGGCATACCTATAATAAAATCTCTTAAGGAAGGATTTATCGCCAACAGGTTCGATCTTGTTTACGGCATCGTGAACGGCACCAGCAACTTTATATTGACCAAGATGGCCGAGGGGTCCGTAAACTTCAAAGATGCGTTAAAGATAGCTCAGGAGAAGGGTTATGCCGAGCCGGATCCGTACCTAGATATAAGCGGGATGGATTCCAGCCATAAGTTAAGCATACTGGCGTTTTTAGCGTTCGGTGTATCGCCCAAACCTTCCGATATTTATACCGAAGGCATTACAGAGATAGAGTCCGGTGACATAGAATATGCCAAAGAGCTCGGTTATGCCGTTAAGCTACTTGCGATAGCTAAGAGGTCGGGGGATTCGGTAGAGTTGAGGGTGCACCCGACGATGATCCCGAAGAGCCATCTACTGGCAAGCGTCGGCGGTGTATACAACGCGGTATTCGTAAAAGGCGATCTGATCGGAGAGAATCTATTTTATGGCCAGGGGGCGGGTGCTCTTGCGACTTCAAGCGCCGTGGTGAGCGATATCATAGGTATAGCGCAGCAGGTCTCATGCTGCGGCAAGGTTACCGGGCACATGGCATTCAGAAAAGACGTAAAACATATAAAGAATATAGACGATATCAAGACCAGATTTTATATGAGGTTCTCTGCTATAGATAAACCGGGCGTACTGGCGAAGATATCCGGGATACTCGGCAAACATAATATAAGCATAGCCAGCGTTACGCAAAAAGAGAAGAAGAATTCCAGCATTGTGCCGATAGTGATGATGACTCACGAAGCGCTCGAGCTTGATATGGCGAAGGCGCTGAAAGAGATAGACGGTTTAAGCGCCATAAAGAAGAAGACCGTAAAAATAAGGATCGAGAGCTGATATGTGGAAGGGTATTATAAAAGAGTACGGTAAGTATCTTCCGGTTTCGTCGAAGACTCCCGTAATAAGTTTAAACGAAGGCAATACGCCTTTAATATACGCTTGTCATATAAGCGAAATGATAGGCGGCGGCGCAGAGGTCTATCTTAAATATGAGGGATTGAATCCTACCGGATCTTTTAAAGATCGGGGTATGACCATGGCCATATCCAAAGCCGTGGAAGAAGGCTCCACGGCCGTGATCTGCGCATCCACCGGGAACACATCGGCTTCGGCTGCGGCCTATGCGGCAAGGGCGGGCATTAAGTGCATAGTCCTCATACCGGAGGGAGCTATCGCCCTGGGTAAACTCTCCCAGGCTCTTATTCATGGGGCAAAAGTCATCGCCATAAAAGGAAATTTCGACGAGGCCCTGGAACTGGTAAAAGATATAACCGAAAAGCATCATATCACTTTGGTGAACTCATTAAATCCCTACAGAATAGAAGGGCAGAAGACCGGCTCTTTTGAAATATGCGATTCATTGAAGGACGCGCCGGATTATCATGCTATACCGGTAGGCAATGCCGGAAATATCACCGCTTACTGGAAAGGCTATAAGGAGTATAAAGAAGCAAATATATCGAAAAAATTGCCCAAGATGCTCGGGTTCCAGGCTGAAGGGGCCGCTCCTATAGTTTTAGGCCATCCTGTAAAGGACCCGAAGACAATAGCGACCGCTATAAAGATAGGTAATCCCGCAAGTTGGAAGCAGGCCGAAGCCGCCCGCGACGAATCCGGCGGGCTTATAGATAAAGTCACCGATGATGAGATATTATCCGCTTACAAAATACTTGCGTCCAAAGAGGGCGTCTTCGTCGAACCGGCAAGCGCCGCAAGCGTAGCGGGAATACTGAAATTGGCCGCGAAAGGGTATTTTAAAGGTTCGAAGGCGCGCATCGTATGCGTTCTGACCGGCCATGGGCTTAAGGATCCGGACAGAGCGATAGCAAGCGTCGAGAAGCCGGTGACTTTAGCGCCCAAAGTGGACCTGATATTAAAGGAGATAGGGCTATGAAGATAGCTATCTTAGTCGGCGACGGAATGAGCGACCATCCCATTCAGGAGCTCGGTAACAAAACCCCTCTTGAAGTGGCGAAGATCCCGAACATGAATGAGATCGCCAAGAATGGCATGATAGGGCTCGTAAAGACCGTGCCGCGAGGAATGAAACCTGCTAGTGACATAGCGAACCTTTCAATATTGGGATACGACCCCAAGACCTACTATACCGGCCGCGGGCCGCTTGAGGCCGCAAATATAGGCGTCGAAGTTGCGGAGGGCGAGATCGCCTTCAGGTGTAATTTGATAACGGCAAATAACGATACTATGTCGGACTACAGCGCCGGCCATATAAGCGATAAAGAGTCTAAGACGCTTATGGAGCACTTGGATAAAAAGCTCGGGAACGAGCGGATAAAGTTTTACCATGGCAAGAGCTACAGGAATCTCATAGTGATAAAGACAAGGTCGAGGGATGACCTCAATGGCCTCATGAAGACTTCCTGTACTCCACCCCATGATATAAGCGGCAAGAATATTTCAAAATACCTTCCAAAAGGAAAAGGCTCGAGCCTTCTGTTGAAACTTATGCAGGAGTCGCGTTCAGTATTGGAAAAAGATGATATCAATAGGGTAAGGATCGACCTCAAAGAGAACCCGGCAAACATGATATGGCTCTGGGGGCAGGGAACCAATCCTAATATGCCGAGCTTCAAAGGAATGTTTGGACTGGATGGTGCGGTCATATCCGCTGTGGATCTGGTCAACGGCATAGGCAAGCTGGTAGGTCTTGAGCTTATACAGGTTCCGGGCGCCACCGGTTATTACGATACAAATTATAAGGGCAAGGGAGAGTACGCTGTCAATTTATTAAAGAAGAAAGATTTTATATTTGTTCACGTGGAGGCGCCGGATGAAGCGGGTCATAACGGGGATATGAGAGAAAAGATAAAGGCGATAGAGAATTTTGATAAATATGTTGTCGGCGCGGTATGGAAATTCCTGAAAGGATGCAAAGATCACAGGATAATGGTCCTTTCCGACCATGCCACTCCCGTAGCTTTGCGCACTCACGTGTCGGATCCGGCACCTTTTATAATGGCAGGACTTGGTGTGGAGCATAACGGTTTTGCTACGTACAGTGAAAGCAACGCAAAGCTCAGCAAGGTGATCTTTAAGTCAGGTTCGGAGTTAACGAACGATCTTATTAGAAAACAGAGGCTATAAGTCCATGTCAAAAGGAATAATAGTACAGAAATACGGCGGCACCAGCGTGGCCGATATAGCGCGCATACAGAATGTCGCTAAGAGAGTAGTGGAGACGAAGCGGTCGGGTTACGACGTAGTGGTAATAGTCTCCGCGCTCGGCCACACAACCGATGAGCTGATAGATCTGGCGCTGAAGATCACCACGAATCCTCCCGACAGAGAGTTGGATATGCTGATCTCCACCGGCGAGCAGGTCTCAAGCGCTCTCCTGGCAATGGCTATAGACAGGTTGGGTGTAGAGGCAATATCGTTCACCGGCGCCCAGGTCGGTATAATCACCGATAATTCTTTCACAAAAGCGCGCATCATCGATATAAACGCAAAGCGGATAGGCGAGGAGCTCGAAAAGGGCAAGATCGTAATAGTGGCGGGTTTTCAGGGCGTAAACATAAAACAGGATATAACCACCCTGGGGCGCGGGGGATCGAATCTCACCGCAGTCGCTCTCGCCAAGGTGATAGACGCCGTGATGTGCGAGATGTATACCGATGTGGAGGGCGTCTTCACTGCGGATCCACGCATAGTAAAGAATGCCCGCAAGATAAATAAGCTGAGTTATGAGGAGATGTTCGAGCTCGCATCGTTAGGGGCGCAGATCCTGCAGCCGCGGTCGATCGAGTTCGCGATGAAGTTCGGCGTGCCGATACACGTCAGATCTTCATTCTCGAAGCACAGCGGCACGATAATATCTAAGGAGGTCAAGACCATGGAACATATAGTAGTTTCCGGAGTTGCTTTAAATAAAGACGAGGCCAAGATCACTATCTGCGATGTTCCCGACAAGCCGGGTATCGCAGCCAAGATATTCAAGCATCTGGCTAAAGAGAACGTAAACGTGGACATGATCATACAGAACGTTTCGAGGACCGGCTCTACGGACTTATCATTCACTGTGCCTGCGGGAGATCTTAACAAGACGATAAAGGTGTCCAACTCCATTGCGGGAAAAGTCGGAGCGGGCGATGTCACGGTCGATAAGGATATCGCAAAGGTATCCATAGTGGGGATCGGTATGCGCAGCCACTCGGGCGTAGCGGCAAATATGTTCGAGGCCCTTGCCGATAAAAAGATCAACATAGAGATGATATCGACGAGCGAGATCAAGATATCGTGCGTGGTAAAGAAGAGTCTTGGTGAAGCCGCCGTAAGGGCGATCCACGATAAGTTCAAGCTGGGGAAGTCTAAGAGATAGAAGAGGCTTATGATGAAGATAGAGCTATACGATACCACTTTACGGGACGGCGCGCAGTCGGAGGGGGTCTCTTTCTCCGTGGCGGATAAATTGAAGATATGCGCCAAGCTCGATGAGCTGGGAGTAGATTTTATAGAAGGCGGATGGCCGGGAGCCAATCCGAAAGACGCGGAGTTCTTTAAAAAGGCGAAGAGCTTAAAATTGGGTAATTCGGAGGTAGTGGCTTTCGGAAGCACGTGCCGCGCCAATACCAAGGCAAGCGCTGACGCGGTGCTTAAAGGGCTTCTTTGGGCCGGCACGAAGCACATCACCATTTTCGGGAAGAGCTGGGATCTTCATGTCAAAGATGTCTTTAAGGTGGGTCTTGATGAGAACCTGAGGATGATCTCCGATTCCGTAAGTTTCCTGAAGAGCAAGGGCAAAAAAGTATTTTATGACGCCGAACACTTCTTCGACGGATATAAAGGCAACAAAGAGTATGCGCTAGAGACGCTTAAGGCTGCCCAGGATGCCGGCGCCGAAAGGATAATCCTATGCGATACCAATGGCGGCACCGTGACCACCCAGGTCTTTGAGATCGTGGAAGAGGTGAGATCGGTAATGACCATACCTATAGGTATACATGCGCATAATGACTGCGAGATGGCGGTAGCCAACTCCATAGCGGCGGTACAGGCCGGTGCGGTGCAGGTGCACGGTACCATAAACGGATATGGAGAGCGATGCGGGAACGCCAACCTGATCTCCGTCATCGCGGCGCTCAAGCTGAAGCTTGGAATAGATTGCGTTTCGGATATAGCTTTAAAGGAGTTGGCGGAGACGGCGCACTTTGTGGCGGAGATATCGAATATGAAGCTGCAGGATAATCAGCCGTTTGTGGGCTCCAGCGCCTTCGCCCACAAAGCGGGCGTCCATGTGAATGCCATATTGAAGAACCCGAAGACGTATGAACATATAGACCCGTCGAGCGTCGGGAACCGCAGGAGACTGCTTATCTCCGAGCTGTCCGGAAAGTCCACTATCATAAAGAAGGCCGAAGATATGGATCTTGGTATCGGCAAGAATACCGAGAAATCCAAAAAGATATTGAAGACCCTGCAGCTCCTGGAGAGCAAGGGGTACCATTTTGAGGCGGCGGAAGCGTCCCTGGAACTATTGATAAAACGCGTCATGAAGACTTTCAAGGATTTCTTTGAGCTCGAGGACTTCAGGGTGATCATAGAGAAGCGCAAGGGAGGCAAGATGTCGTCCGAAGCGACCATTAAGGTCAAGGTCGGTAAAGAGGTCGAACATACCGCATCCCTCGGGGACGGCCCTGTCAATGCTCTCGACAGCGCTTTGCGCAAAGCTCTCAAGAAGTTCTATCCTAAGCTGGCCGAGATGCATTTGACGGACTATAAGGTGCGTGTTCTGGACGAAAAGGAGGGGACTGCGGCGCGCGTAAGGGTCCTCATTCAGTCGCAGGATAAGACGGACTCCTGGTGGACTATCGGGGTCTCAGAGAACGTCGTTGAGGCGTCATGGGAAGCGCTGGTAGATTCTATTGAATATAAACTCTTGAAAGACTCGAAGAAAGATACGGATAAACCGTGAAAGGCGATAATATGAGATGGGTTGCGATCGTTCTAGTGGTTTTATTGTGCGGATGTTCGGCGACGCAAGTGAGGCAGGAATTTCTCGGATACTCCATGAACGATGTCAAGAATTCCAGGAACAAGCAGATGAGGGACTTTGATATGAGCTCTACCGATTGCATAGCGAAGATAAAAGATGTCCTGCAGGATATGCAGGCTATAGCGCGGGAAGACGAGACCAACCAATATATAGTTGCTGATAATTTTCAGGGAGTCTTCCGCTCTACAATAGACACCACCCAGGTTGGCATACTGGTGACCTCTGTCTCTGATAACAGGTGCAGGGTGGAAGTGGCATCCGAAAATATAGATCTGGCCGCATTCGTGGCCAATGAGATAGCTATCAAAGAGAGGCCAAAAAAAGGCATACTCTTCAAAACAAAGAAGATCATGTAAGGGGGTCATGTATGATAAAGAACATCACTCTCGGAGAAGAGATAACGATAACTACAAAGAACAAGGTCGGTATCTTGGCGGACGTCTCTAAGATGCTAAGCCTAAAGGGTATCAATATAGAGGCGGCATTGGGCTACGAGGTCGGGCCCATAGCGAAGCTATTGGTCGTGACCAATGCGAACCTTGTCATAGTGAACGAGCTGAAGAAGATGAAGTATAAGTCTGTAAAGGAGACCGAAGTGCTCCTGGTGGACCTTGATAATAAACCAGGCGCCTTAAAAGTGGTCTCCACCGAGATGAAAGAGAACAAGATAGATATCAGGTATGTCTACTTAACGCCTTGTACATGCGCTCCCCGGGGCTCCTCGAGAATGGTCCTGCAGACCAGCGATAACGAAAAAGCCATGGCGGTATTAAGTAAGTATATCGTTGGATAAGAAAATTTATGCGTGAATTGGATAAGGCGTACGATCCCCATAAGTGCGAAGACGCTATATATAAGAACTGGGAAGATAAAGGTTATTTCCGCGGTAGATCCGACCCATCAAAAAAGCCGTACTCAATAGTAATTCCGCCCCCTAATATCACCGGGATACTTCACATGGGCCATGCCCTCAATAATACTATCCAGGATATACTCATAAGATTTAACCGGATGAAAGGTTTTGAAGCCGAGTGGATGCCGGGCACGGATCACGCCGGCATAGCGACCCAAAACGTCGTTGAGAAGAAACTCGCAAAAGATGGCGTGAAGCGGCAGGACCTCGGCAGGGATAAATTTATTGAAGAGGTATGGAAGTGGCGGCAGGATTACGGCTCTACTATAATAAGGCAGCTTAAGAAACTTGGCTGTTCCTGCGACTGGGACAGGACACGCTTCACCATGGATGAGGGGCTATCCGAAGCAGTTCTTGAAGTATTCGTACGACTGTATAAGAAAGGCCTTATATACAGTGGTAATTATATTATCAACTGGTGCCCGCGCTGTCAGACAGCCTTATCGGACGAAGAGAGCCAGCATAAGGATGTCGACGGCCTGCTCTACCATATCAAATATCCCGTCAAGGATAGCAAGGAGTTCGTAGTAGTCGCCACCACCAGGCCTGAGACGATGCTGGGCGACGTAGCTATAGCCGTCAACCCGAAGGATAAACGCTACAAAGAGCTCAAGAATAAGACGCTTCTTCTACCCATATTGAACAGGGAGCTAAAGATAATTTACGATCCGCTGGTCGATATGAAGTTTGGAACCGGGGCGCTTAAGGTGACTCCCGCTCATGACCCCGTAGACTTTTCTCTGGGACAAAAATATGGTCTCGAGCAGATCAATGTGATGAACGAAGACGCCACTATCAACTCGATCGGAGGCGATTATGAAGGCATGGACCGCCTTGAGGCGAGAGAGGCTATAATAACTGATCTGAAAGAGCGGGGCCTATTCATAAAGAGCGAAGCGCATCGCCATGCGGTCGGCCACTGTTACCGTTGCCACACCATGGTTGAACCGCGCCTTTCCCCGCAGTGGTTCGTAAAGATGAAGCCTCTTGCCCAGCCGGCAATAGCGGCGGTGAACGACGGCAGGATCAAGTTCTATCCCGAGCGCTGGACCAAAGTCTACCTCGATTGGATGAATAATATAAGGGACTGGTGCATATCGCGTCAGATCTGGTGGGGGCACCGTATACCGGTCTACTATTGTAAAGACTGCGGCGAAGTAATGGTTTCGAAGGTTACACCGGGCAAATGCTCAAAGTGCGGCTCTTCTAATGTGGAGCAGGACCCCGATGTGCTGGATACATGGTTCTCGTCATGGCTATGGCCCTTCTCGACATTTGGATGGCCTAAAGAGACGCCGTGCCTAAAATATTTCTATCCCACAAATTCGCTCGTAACAGCACAGGAGATAATATTCTTCTGGGTGGCGCGCATGATAATGGCGGGCATGGAATTTATGGGAGACATTCCCTTTAAAGATGTATATATACATGGTACCGTGCGCGATATAACCGGCACCAAGATGTCCAAGTCGTTAGGCAATGTCATAGACCCTCTCGATATGATAAAAAAATACGGTACGGACGCGCTTCGCTTCAGCATAATATCTATAACGGCTCAAGGCCAGGACGTATTCCTCTCTGAAAATAAGTTTGAATTGGGAAGGAACTTCGCGAATAAACTATGGAATGCGTCAAGATTTATCCTTATGAACCTGAAGGAAGAGGATATAGGTGTGGACCTGTGCGTATTCTTTAAGGAGTCGGAGCTGGATCTATCCGAAAGATGGATATTATCGCGCCTATACTCAACCCTTGAGGATGTAGAGAAGTGCCTTGGTGGATATAAATTCAACGAAGCGGCGAATATCATATATGAATTCATCTGGCACGAGTTCTGCGACTGGTATATAGAGATAGCTAAGTCAACCATATCTGAAAAGAGATCACAGGTAGTATTATATAAGGTGCTGGAGAAAACCTTGAGGATGCTGCATCCGTTCATGCCGTTCATAACAGAGGAGATATGGCAGAAGCTTCCTAGGTCAAAAGACGCCATCGGTGACTCCATTATGATACAACCGTGGCCCCATGTGCAAAAAGATATAATATCAAAAGAGGCGGAAGGCGAGATGAAGTGCCTCATAGATATCATAACCGCAATAAGGAACATAAGATCGGTGTGGAATATAGAGCCTAGGCGCGAAATGTCGGCACTGATAAATATTCACGATAAAAAGGACGAAATATTTCTAAATAAAAATGCCGGGATGATCAAGAGGCTCTCGAGGCTGTCGACTCTCTCCGTAGGTAAAAACCCTAAGCCGAAGAACTCTGCCGCAAGCGTCGTAGGGGCTTTTGAGATCTATGTGCCGCTGGAAGGCGTAATAGACTTTGATAAGGAGAAGGCCAGGCTGAAGAAGGAGGAGGATAGGATATCGCTCGAGATAAAATCTATCGGCGCACGGCTTAAAGATAAGCATTTCACCAAAAAAGCCCCGGAGGATGTAATAGAAAAACAAAAGGCCCGCAAAGCGGACCTTGAACTGCAGGTAAAGAAGCTCAAAGACAACCTGAAGAATATAGGTTGAAAAAAGGGGAGGGCATCATGAGAAAGTTTGTAGCGTTGTTAATTGTGTTGGCGGTTCTTCTGTCAGTCGGTATATCCATGGCTGCCGAATCGCAAAAATTGTCCACCAGCCCAAAACAGAAAATGGTAGACAGGAATGGTGATGGCAAGATCGACGGCGTAGATATATATGACGAAAGCGGCAAGGTAGTGAAGAGAGGTTATGACACCGATGGGGATATGAAGGTGGACAATTGGCAGACGTATGATGAGAATACCGGTACACCCATAGTCGTTCAGAGCGACTCGGCGTTCTTATTACAATAAGAGGTTTTGTGGAGCTAGACAGGGACAGGGCATTACCTATAATCAAGGCCGCGCTAAAGGAAGATATCGGCAAGGGCGATATCACGACTACGGCGCTGGTCGATAAATTCTTAAGCTCGCGCGCGACGATAATCGCAAAAGAAGATTGCGTTGTGTGCGGCCTTAAGATCGCGGAATGGGCCATGGCCCAGGTTGATTACAGCGTGCGTTTCAAGCCAAATTGCAATGACGGGGATTTTGTAGGCAAAGATAAGGAGCTGGCTTTTCTCGAGGGCCATATCAATTCTATTCTGCGCGCAGAGCGCACGATGCTAAATTTTATAGAATTTTTAAGCGGCATAGCCACAACGACTAAAAAATTTGTAGATAAGGTAAAGCCCTACGGCGTAAAGATAATGGATACGCGCAAGACCTATCCG
>JAPLMH010000034.1 GCA_026387135.1 Candidatus Omnitrophota bacterium
AGGCCGGCTTCAAAAATATCGGCATCGATCTTATCTTCGGAGTATGGGATGAATCTATTTTGTCATGGAAAGACGATCTCAAGACGGCGGCGGACTTACCAATAACGCACATATCCTGCTATGGCCTGACCTATGAGCCGGGCACCCCAATCAAAGAATGCGTAAAGGACGGATCCATCACACCTCTCGCGGATGAGAGGTCTGCCGACATGTATAGCCTGGCCATCTCTTATTTGGCAGATAAAGGTTTTGGGCAATATGAGATATCCAACTTCTCCAAACCCGGATTTTCCTGTAAGCACAACTATACCTACTGGAATAACGATCCTTACACCGGCCTGGGCCCATCGGCAGTTTCCTATAACGATGGCGTGAGGAGAGAGAATATCCCGGATGTGTCGGACTATATCGATAGGGTGAGATCGGGTCTTCAGCCGGCCGGGTCCAGTGAAGAGCTATTGCCGATCGAGAGGGCTAAGGAGACGGCCGCGATCAAGATAAGGACCATGGAGGGCATAGGCTTCGATTGGTTTAAGGAGAAGACAGGCTTCAGCCTGCCGGATCTCGAGAGAAAAGTATTACCAAAACTTATCGCGGACGGTTTGATCGAGGAGGTAGGGCCCGGCCCGGAGGCCGAAGGAGTGCGGCTTACCCGTAAAGGCATACTCTTTTGCGATACGGTCTCGAGCGCATTTCTATAAAATAATATAATATGGTATAATACGTCTATGGCAAAAAAGCTTAAGAGAAGAGCCGGGATACTTGCGCCGTTGTTTTCTATATACTCGCAGAACAGTCTCGGAGTAGGAGACTTCGAGGACCTGAAACTATTGACTGACTGGGCCTCGGAGTGCGGCTATTCGATGATCCAGCTACTGCCGATGAACGAAGTCGGCCCCACATTCTGCCCTTATGACTCCATCAGCTCTTTTGCTCTGGAGCCGGTCTATGCGCGCTTAAAACCTCACTCTATTCCCAGGATCGGCTCGTCGCAAGGATCATCAAATCCTCATGTCGATTATAATGTTAAAGATGAAAAGATACGCCTGCTTAAAAGTTTATACAATAAAGAAAAGCTATTCGCCTCAAATAAAGAGTTTATCCTGTTCACACAAGAGAATCATTACTGGTTAGACGACTATTGCCTTTTCAAAGCGCTAAAAGGGTATCATGATCATGCTCCATGGTATGAATGGGGCGATGGATATAAGAACCGCGACAGCTTCCTGCTCGGGCAGTTCGAAAAGGAACATAAGGAGGAGCTATCCTTCTATAAGTGGACCCAGTGGGTGCTATTCAAGCAATTCAAAGAAGCCAAAAGATATGCCGGATCGAAAAAGATCCTGATCAAAGGAGACCTGCCCATACTAGTCTCTCGCGACAGTGCCGATGTATGGGCGCATCCGGAATTTTTCAAGCTGGAGTTTGCCGCGGGGGCGCCCCCCGATATGTACTGCGCCAAAGGCCAGCGCTGGGGTATGCCGACCTATAATTGGGACCGTATAAGAAGCGATGATTTCACATATGTTAAGGAGAAGCTTAAAGTTGCGGAAAACTTTTATGATCTATTAAGGATAGACCATGTGGTGGGATTATTCCGTATATGGAGTATACCCGACAACGAGCCTGTGGAGAATCAGGGACTGAACGGTTCCTTCGATCCCAAAGATGAGAACGTATGGGGCTCGCACGGAAGGGAGCTATTGTCGGTCTTGCAGAAGAGCACATCGTTATCTTTATGCGCAGAGGATCTTGGTGTAATACCCAAAGTGTGCCGCGACACTCTACGGGATATGGGTATTCCCGGCAATGATGTGCAGAGGTGGATGAAGGATTGGCAGACTAAACATGATTTTCTCTCCCCCAGCGAATACAGGAAGCTATCGGTGGCGATGCTCTCCACGCATGATACTACAAATTGGTCTGCATGGTGGGAGAACGAAGCCGGGACGGTAGATGAGGAGCTCTTCATAAGAAAGTGTAATGATCGAGGAATAGATTATGACTATGCGAAGGGAAGACTGTTTGATCCGGGACGCTCGAAGCATGGAAGATTACGCTGGAAAGAAGATATCGATTCGACAGAGATATATATAGAGGTTCTTGGCAAACCTGCGCAAGAGCTGAAGGATTTTCTCGAGCTCTACGAGAATACATATCTCGAAAAAGAGAAGCTCTGGAAACACTTGAAGTTAAAGGGTCCGATGAGGGAGAAGTCCGACTTAAAGATAGTCCGCGCCGCGCTCGACATAACGGCTTCGTCCGGTTCCATATTTTGCATAGAGCTGATATTCGATCTCCTGGATCTGGCGGGCCTCTGTAAGGGTGATCCTTACGAATACAGGGTGAATCTTCCCGGCACGGTGAGCGCGGATAACTGGTCTTTAAAGATCCCAATATCGCTCGAGAAGCTATTGTCGCATAAAGTTAATAAGGAATTGAAAATAATAGTCACCGCGTCGGGTAGAGCATAATTTTTCACTTTCCGCCAGCAGGCGTGGACCTTGCGGGGCCCGCCGTTCAGCGGACATAAATTGGATTAGGCATACCAATTTATTCGGAAAAATTTTGATGGCCGTTCAACCTGGCAACAAGACAAGCTCTTGCCCAGTTTGTCCGGCCTTTCTGGATTGCCATAATGTATCAAAATTTCCCTCGCTCACAAGCAGGAAATTCCACGGAGCTCGGGGATTTCTCGCGTAGAGCGACGTGAAATTTTTGACGCCGCTTCAGGCGGTACCCCGCAAGGTCTCGCCTGCCATGAGTAGTAGGCGGAACTTACGGTGATCCGCCTGGAGCGAATGTCAAAAATTCTGACACCTTATGGCGGTACAGGAAAAAATTTAAATTCCTGAAAGAAGTTAAATTTTTTGTCAGAATTTTTACATAGTAAATTGCATGCCCAATGCAATTTACGTTAGCGGAAGGC
>JAPLMH010000118.1 GCA_026387135.1 Candidatus Omnitrophota bacterium
ATGTCAACCGCCACCCACGCAAAGAGCGGGAAAATACGCGGGAAGCTCCCGCGAATGAGATATAGCTGCCGAAGCACTATGGCAAGGGTACGGCGTAATGACATATCTTCAGATATCCTTCAATGTCAGCGGCTCGCGCGCCACTGTAATAAAAAGTTCTTCGAGAGTCTTCTTCCCGTGTTCGGCAGGCAGCGTCTTTGGGTCTCCCGTAAGCAATATCCTGCCATGCGATAAAAATAGTACACGGTCACATACATCTTCGACCTCATACATATTGTGCGACGTCCAGAGTACTCCGCCCAAACCCTGTTTGGCGAATTCTCGGATCTTAATACGCACTTCCCGCGCCGTGGCCGGATCAAGGGACGCTGTCGGCTCATCGAGCAAGAGAAGATGCGGACGATTAAGCATTGCCTTCGCAAGGCTCACGCGCGTCTGCTCCCCGGAGGAGAGCGCGCCGCACTTTGTATTCTTAAAAGAGGTCAGGTCGAACTGCTTAAGAAGCTCGTCTATACGTTTCGGGATATCCACTACCCCGTAGAGACGACTGAAGATATTCAGGTTCTGGTAGACGGTCAGATTCCCCGGCAGCGGAGTATAGACCGCCGCGAAATTCGTCCTGCCAATAGCTTCCGAGCGGCGTGAGGCAAGGTCGATGCCCTCGACATTGATAGTTCCCGCGTCCGGTTCAAGTACGCCGAGTATTATATTTATGGTGGTCGTCTTCCCCGCGCCATTAGGGCCGAGAAGTCCCACGATCTCGTTTTGATTGACGTCGAAAGAGACATCATCCACCGCGACAAGGTCGCCATAAACTTTGCGTAGTCCTGTGACTGAAAGCGTCTTTACCACGATCGTTTTTCTCTTTTCACCATTATGAAGAATGGAATAGAAGCAAGCTGGGCTATGACTGAGAAAGCTATCAGCGCGGGGATCGATATATCATAAAAAATTCCCATTATCACGCTTCCAAGGAACCAGAATATCCCATAGCCCGCGTTAAATATCCCATAAGCGGACCCTCTCTTATTTACCGGGATCATATTGGCGATAGCGGCTCTCATTATGGATTCCTGCGCCCCCATACCGATCCCCCACAATATTATTCCAAGCCGCCAGAGCATCGACTCCCATCGCAATGGCGTAAAAGACAGGGATCCAGTTGTCCGATGCGATAGAGACTTTTTTAAAATGATATGCGATCAATGGAAAATCGACATACCCCGCGGCTACAAGAGCCACTGCGGCAAGATATAACCAGAATACTCTAGGGAAGCCTTTGGCCTCCAATGGAACTGTCTTCGATTCAAGATCGCGCGGCTTGGGATAAAGATGTCTGGCTACCAGAAGAACGATTATGGCTAAGATCGCAGGGATAAGTAGTATGCCGAAACTGGTCTTATAGCCGCCTTTAATATAAAGTACCAGGGCTACTATCAAAGGCCCGAGCATCGCCCCTATCTGATCCATAGCTTCGTGCAAACCGAAGCCCCACCCCCGCCCTACTTCTTTAGTCGCGTGCGAAAGCATGGCATCGCGGCTTGGAGTGCGGATCGCCTTTCCTATACGTTCCGATATCATGAGCGCCGCGGCGATCTCCCATCTGCCCGCCAATGCCAATAGCGGCACGGCTAGAAGATTGATCACATATCCAAAGATAGTTATCAGCCAATATCTTCCCGTCTTATCGCTCAAATATCCGGATACAAGTCGAAGAGCATATCCGACCAGCTCTCCGAGCCCGGCGACGATCCCGACCACGGTTCCACTGGCACCCAATAGGGCAAGATATTGCCCCGTGATACTGCGTGCGCCTTCATAAGTAATATCCGCAAGAAGGCTGACCGCGCCTAATAGTATTATAAATTTAAAAGCATATCTTTTTGATGTATCCTGGCTCATGATATCGTGATTATAGCATAAAAAAGTACCCCCAGGAACTTACTATTTATGTTATAGTAACGCCTGTATGCAGAGAGACCATCTTAAGGGCATGGAACTCATTTACGAGGACCGGGATATCATCGTCATCGATAAGCCGCCGGGGCTTCTTACAATGGCTTCCGCCACTGAAAGAGAAAAGACCGCCTATCATATTCTCACCGATTATGTCCGTAAGGGCTCTGCCAAATCACCAAAGCGCGTCTTCATAGTACACCGCTTGGATAGAGATACGTCCGGCATAGTCATCTTCGCAAAGACAGAAGCTGCGAAAAACTCTCTGCAGGATCAGTGGGACAAGACAGAGAAAAAATATCTCGCTGTAGTCTACGGTAAATTGCCGGAAAAGTCCGGCTCTATAACTTCATATTTGACCGAGAATGCCGCGCATGTTGTATACAGCACAAAAGATAAGTCGATAGGAAAATTATCCACCACCGTTTATAAGGTCCTCAAGGAGACGAGAGATTTTAGCGCGCTTGAGATCGATCTCGTTACAGGCAGGAAAAATCAGATACGCGTACATTTCGCCGAAAAGGGCCATCCTGTGGTGGGTGACCGAAAGTACGGTAAAAAGGATGATCTGCATAAACGCAGGGCTCTGCACTCCCGCTCTATATCTTTCCTGCATCCCTGGAACGGCAGGAG
>JAPLMH010000008.1 GCA_026387135.1 Candidatus Omnitrophota bacterium
TTTTTGATAGCGCTCCATTATTGCGCGCATCTCTGTAAGATCTTTGGCTACGCAATATTCCTTCCCTTCCAGACCGAAATTATAAGGCATATCAAGAAATGACGGGTTATATTCAAACTTAGCCGGATCATCTTTATCGAAAAGGAATTGCGTAACATTGGCATAGATGCCTTTTACTGCATAAGACGCGTCACCAAATACTGCTTCTATCGCCGTATGGCCGTAGAAATTCGACATCGCGGTCCCGGAAACCGTAAAGTTAAGGAACGGCTGCACCAGGATGCCAATGCCCTCCTTTGCCTCAATAGTATTCGGCAGCCCGATGACAGGGTTATCAGATGTATTCTGCCCGACCCAGATCTTGCCTATCGCCTGCCTGAATATCTCCTTAATGGCCTGCATTAATAGATCGGGTTGGCCACGCCTAAGAGAAATAAACACACCCGCAAGGTTTTGTTCGTAATTATCTTCCCATGTGCCGCTTGAACGGGCTATCACCTCTCCTTTAATACCTTTTGTGCTTTCTTTTATAAAGCTCTCTAATTCTTTTGGAAAACGCAGGCGGCGTATTATTTGCTGCAACCTCGCTTCAGCTTTATCGTCTTTCTTTTCTTTATTGGTTTTTATTTCAGCGGCAAGCTTATTACCTTCCGAGACCAGTTCAGCATTGGCTTCGATAAAGTACCTCCAGCAATCCAGGATGGCAAGCTCAGCCGAATCGGGGGTAGCAAATCCTATTTTTTCTTTAAGGCCATTCAGAACAAGCTGCCACGCTATCTTCCCGCCAAATGTTTTTGCGTTATTTTCAAATAACCCGCGATAATCTATGCCGGCACTTTTATCTTTTGCGGCTATATTGACTCGAGTTGTATTAGAGACGGGATACATGCGCAGCATATCCGCGATGTAGCCGTACGCGAAATCTGTTGTGCCGATGATCTTGCTGTTTAAGGTTCTTAAGGGATAGGAATAACCATGAAAAAGTTCCGCGATCTGGCGGGAATTGAGGCCTTCATAGTCTGTGCCTTTAAGTTTTTCGTCCGGAGAATCGATGTGTTTGCGTATCCAATCCCCCATCTCTTCTTTAGAGCCAAGGCCTAGAACATTTATCCTGAAATATTCCCATTGAAGGATCTCATCTACTTCGTGCCTCTGCACGCATCTATCGGGCGTATTACAGAGCATACTGTCGATATAAACAACCGGAAGGCCGCCATATTCTTTACTCACGGTCGTTTCACCCGTGAGATCGACATACGCGGATTGCCTCGTAGAGGCGAGTAGGCCGGCAAGTCTTACAAATACTATTGATTTCAGGTTGGCGAGATCTTCAATGACCTCAACTCTGTGCTCTTTCCATTCCCCGGCCTTGCCTTTGAATGCTACATCACGTTCTTGTTGCAACTGCTCATCTATAAAACGCATTACGCCTTCAGCCGAAAAGTTAATTTCGGCCAAGGCGACCTTTTCTTTAAATTGTGGATCGAGGATTGATGAAGGTACCGCAAGGGTCTTTTTTGAGATTGCTTCGTCCGCTTCGCGGCCTCGCAATGACGAAAGCTGCTTTGCGGGCCTCGCAATGACGTCTGCACCGATTACTTCATAATCATTTTTCAGTTCCTGACAAAGATCCACGCCAAGCATTCCGCTTGAGCCTATAATTAATATCTTGTGCTTTGTTGA
>JAPLMH010000134.1 GCA_026387135.1 Candidatus Omnitrophota bacterium
CCAATATATCTTATCATGGGCCCCAACCACACGGGGCTCGGCTCGCCCTTCAGCTTATCTACGAGCGATTCATGGGCTACGCCGCTGGGCAACGTGACCATCAACAAGACATTGGCCGAAAAGATAATGAAAAATTGTCCCGAAATCTCCAAGGACGAATTTGCGCACGTACAGGAACATTCCATAGAAGTCCAGCTGCCCATATTGCAGGCACTGCAGGAAGGTTTTACGATAGTTCCGATAGTGATCTCCCAGGGGAGCATTGAACAGTACAGAAAGATCGGGCATGCCATCGCTAAATCCATAAAGGAGTTAAAGCTGGAAAAGGATGTCACCATAATCGCCTCGAGCGATATGACGCACTATGAATCTCAAAATTCGGCTGAAGAAAAAGATTCCAAGGCGATCGACGCCATTCTGAAGCTTGACGAAGAGGCTCTTCTGGAATGCGTCCGCCAATTCGACATATCCATGTGCGGCGTCGCGCCAGCCGCGATAATGCTGGCCGCGGCAAAATCGCTTGGCGCCAAGAAGGCGAAGTTGATAAAATACCAAACGAGTGGCGATGCATCCGGAGATTACTCATCGGTTGTAGGTTACGCCGGAATAGTGATAGAATAACAGAAGGAGACCGATACCTATGTTAGGGTTCCTTAAAAAGAAGAGAAGCGTCGTCCTTGTCCTGGGAGGAGGTTCGGCTCGCGGACTTGCGCACATCGGAGTGCTAAAAGTGCTGGAGAAGGAGAAGATACCTATCCACAGGATCGTAGGGACCTCTATGGGAGCTCTGATAGGCGCGGCTTACTCCGTCGGCATGCCACTGAAGAAGATGGAGGAGATGGCGCATAAATTCAGCTGGAGGACCGTATTCGATCCCACGCTTCCCAAGATGGGTCTATTGGCCGGCAGGAAGCTGGCTAAGGTGGTGGCTGAGCTGACCGAAAATAAGAGCTTCGAAGATTGCAGGATACCGCTCGCGGTAGTCACGACGGATATAGAGAAGAACGAAAGGGTCGTATTTCAGAAGGGGGACCTGCAAAAAGTGGTATGCGCCAGCTGTTCATGGCCGGGCATATTTAACCCCGTGAGGATAGACGGACGGCTCTTAGTCGACGGCGGGATCAAAAATAGCGTCCCCACGAGAATTGCCAGGTCCCTAGATCCCGGATATATGGTGGCGGTAGACGTGGGCTTCTGCGTAAAAGAGGGCAAGATAGGAAATATATTCGAGATGTTGCTGCAATCATTCCAGATAATGGGTGAAGAGCTGAACCGTTATCAGGCGCGCATTTCAGACGTTATGATAAAGGTGGATCTTGGCCACAGCATTGATCAGGTGGCATTCCACAAGTCGAGAGAGGCCATCCATAAGGGAGAGAAGGCGGCCGGAGAGAAGGCGCCCCAGATAAAGAGAATGTTGAGCGTATATAATTTCCCGTCGCTTAAGATGGCGGGACAGGAAGAATGGCGGGATTAAAAAATGGACGATGAAATAAAAAAAGATAAAAACATTGAAGTGAGCTTTTCGCTCTTCATAACCGGCCTGATGATGGAAGCCGTGATGGCACTCGGTGACATGGAAAACCCGGTGACCCATAAGAAGGAGCCGAACCTGGAGCATGCGAAGATCATCATAGATACTCTCGAGATGCTGAAGGAGAAGACGAAGAACAATCTGTCAAAGGATGAAGATGAGGCCATGAGCTCCATACTTTATGACTTAAGGATGCGTTTTGTGACAAAAATTAACAAACCGGATACTTCCAAACCATGATCATATATGCGGTGCTCTCAATATTGATAATCCTGACGCTTGCCGTCTTTTATCTGATAATCCGCATTAAGGATATAAGGAGCAATACGGATTCTCTCTCTGCAAAATTCCCGCTCACCGAAGAGATGAGAAAGCAGACTTCCGACGCCATCACAAGCATAAATAAGGAGATGGCGGTCATCAACCAGAAAGCTCAGCAGATAAACGATGTGATGAACGAAGTCAAGAATCTGCGGAACCTTTTTATAGCGCCTAAAGGAGCCGGTGCGGCCGGTGAGCGCATACTGGAAAAGGCGCTTCAAGATGTCCTGGGCAGCAATATGCTTGAGTCGCAGTACCGGCTCAGCTCCGGCGTAGTCGATTTTGTTATAAAGTTCAAGGAACATATCGTCCCCATAGATTCAAAGCTGTCGCTGGAGAACTTCAACAAGATGCTTACGGCGGGAGATGACAACGTAAAGCGCGCCTTCTGGAAGGCATTCACCGGCGACGTTAAGAAGAGGATAGACGAGACGAGCAAATATATACTCCCGGGGGAGAATACGACGGACTTCGCGATGATGTATATCCCATCGGAAGGGGTCTACTATGAGGCGTTCGTTAAAGATAAGCATTTCAACGAAGAGAACACTTTGATAGATTATGCCTGGAAAAGACGGGTCTGCCCGGTATCTCCCCAAACCATATACCCGTATCTGGTGATGATAGTCCAGGGAATGAAGGCCTTAAGGATAGAGGAGAATGCAAAGGAGATACTCGGAAAAGTATCCGGCCTTAAGTATGATTTCGACAGATTCAAGGATATCTACAATGTGCTGATGAAGCATATTAAGGACGCCTATAACAACAACGACTCCCTGCAAAACTCCATGGCCAAGATAGACCAGCACATAGCCTCCCTAGAGCAAAAGTCCGCATAAATTCGCTTTACATCATTATCTCTTTATGATAAATTGTTATACCCATGACTAAGACACTATCTCAGGCGTTAAGAGCTCTATTAAGCTTCTCCTTTATAGTACTATTATTATATATTATGAGGGATAAGTACCCGCAGATCCTCAAGGCCTTCGCATCCACAAAGGTGCCGATATTCCTGCTGGGGCTGCTCATATTTGCCTCCGCCGCAGTCGTGGGCTCGGTCAGATTGAAGCTCCTGATAGAGGCTCAGGGTATCAATGTAACTTTCAAAGAGGCTTTGAGCCTGACCTTTATAGGTTATTTCTTCAACAACTTTCTTCCCACATCTATCGGCGGGGACGTAGCGAAAGCTTACTATCTTTCGAAGAAGACCGAGAAGAAAGCCGGGGCCTATGCATCCGTATTTGTCGACCGTGTAATAGGGCTATTCACAATGATATCTATGGCCTTTTTGGCGCTCTTCTTCGTTGAAGAGGGCGTGGTGGACTCGACATTGAGGTACATAATATACGCCATAACGCTTGGTTCGATAATATTCTTAGTGCTTATGACAAATAAGAAGCTTGCCCAGAAGTTCTCGTTCCTCTTCTTCATAATAAATCCGATAAAAGAGAAGCTCAGGAAGGTCTATGAAGTCATCCATCAGTATCAATATCAAAAGACCCTCATGATCAAATCTTTCGCCATCTCATTTGTCTCGCAGATACTATTTTTTACCAGCCTGGGTGTGGTGGCCTTGAGCATCGGAAGCAGGATACCCGTTAAGGACCTGTTGATAAAGATGCCCATAGTGAGCATGATGAGCCTTTTGCCTTCGATAAACGGCCTGGGTTTAAGAGAGGGCTCCACCGTGGTGCTCTTTGGACCGTTGATAGGATCCGATAAGGCTTTCGCCATGAGCATCCTATGGCTCCTTATATTGTTATGCATAAGCATTATGGGCGGGTTGATATACGCATTCAGCCAGCAGTTCAAGATAAGCATTAAAGATATAGATAAAGGAGCCATATAGATGATAGACAAAGAGTTGCTGGATATCCTGGCGTGCCCGTTATGCAAGGCCGATGTAAAGCTTGAAGGCGACCGGATAGTATGCTCAAAATGCGCGAGGCGCTACCCAATAAAAGACGATATACCGATAATGCTGATAGACGAGGCGGAATTACCTAAAGACGCGAGAGGTACAAGATGAAGAAGATACTTGTGATACACGGGCCGAATCTCAATCTGTTGGGCCAGAGAGAGCCGGATGTCTACGGCAAGGTCACCATAAAAGATATAAACAACGACCTTAAGAAAATGGCCAAGGCGAAAAAGATAACGCTCGAGATCGTGCAGTCCAACCACGAGGGTGAAATAGTCGAACTTATCGGCAGATCGAGCGGCAAGTTCGGCGCTATACTGATAAACCCCGCGGCTTACACGCACACCAGCGTGGCTATACGGGATGCCATAAGCTCTGTGAAGGTCCCGGCCGTTGAAGTGCACCTTTCCAATATATATGCGCGCGAGGAGTTCCGGCATACATCACTGATATCACCGGTAGCCAAGGGGCAGATATGCGGCTTCGGAAAGATGAGCTATTTGCTCGGATTGGAAGCGGCGATAGGTTTGATCGGCAAGAGATGACATTCGACCATAAGCTAAGGTTAAAAAAATTAAGGGTTGAATTAAAAAAGCGCGGACTAGCCTCTCTTATTGTAACGAACGAGACGAACGTAAGATACTTGACCGGCTTTAGGGGTGGGGACTCCATAGTAATCATAACTCCCGATTCACAGTTCTTTCTCACAGATTCCCGTTACGTGGAAGAGGCCCGGGATTCGGTCGGCAGTTTCACTATAGTGGAAGTAACGACGTCTACCTATGATTCAATAAGCGAGATCGTAAAAAGGAACCGAATAAAAAAGATAGGTTTCGATTCTATGAACCTTCCGTATGAGGTTGCCAAGAGGCTCGCAGGCTACATACGTCCGGCAAAACTCGTATCGACAAGGAACGTCATTGAGAACCTAAGGGCCGTCAAAGATATCCAAGAGATAGAGGCGATCAAAAGATCCGTTGATGTAACTAAGTCAGTTCTTAAGAAGGTCACTCTCTCGATCCGTCCCGGAATATCAGAACGGTTCATAAGTGACCTTATAGAATGTGAATTCATCAAGCGCGGAGCCAGAGTGGCGTTCGAAACGATAGCCGCTTGTGGCAGGAATTGCTCAAAGCCGCACGCCAGCGCCACAAAGCAAGTAATAGCAAAGAATGATGTTGTTATGCTGGATATGGGATGCAGGTTGGATCTGTACAATTCGGATATCACACGCATGATATTCATAGGCAAGGTCAAGGATAAGATAAAGGAGATATACGGTATAGTCCGCGCGGCTCAAAGCGCGGCCATTCAAAAGATAAAGCCCGGGGTAAAGATATCCGAGATAGATCTCGCGGGCAGAGGCTACATAGACCGAAAAGGTTATGGTAAATTCTTCGGCCATTCTCTCGGACATGGTATAGGAATGGACGTTCACGAAGAGCCCAGCATATCGAAAAGGAATGATAATATACTGAAGAGCGGTATGGTATTTACCGTAGAGCCGGCCATATACCTGCCTAAACTCGGGGGTGTAAGGGTAGAGGATATGGTAATGGTCACGGATTTTGGTTGTGAAGTCCTAACGAGATAACGGAGGAGATCGATGTATATAAAAGAGATAAAAGATATGATAATCCTGATGAATGATAACAGCCTTACAGAGCTCGAAGTGGAGAAGGATGGCATGCGGATAAAACTGAAAAAATCATCCGCCGGCTCGTTCGAGAAGGCGGTAGAGTTTGTTTCTCAAGCCTCGGCGCCACAATCAGCGCAGGAAGCTAAGAGCGCCAAAGAGGCCGAAAAGGTCAAGAATACAGTAGATATCAAGGCGCCTATGGTCGGAACTTACTATCGTTCTCCATCGCCTGAAGCGGCGCCGTACGTAAGCGTAGGAGACACCATAGGCATCGGCCAGGTATTATGCATAATAGAGGCTATGAAGCTGATGAATGAGATAAAGTCCGAAGTGCGGGGTAAGATACTTGAGATACTTGTCGATAACGCGGAGCCGGTGGAGTTCGGACAGGTCATATTCGTAATAGAGCCGATAAAGTGAGGAGAGTTGCGTGTTCTCAAAAATATTAATAGCCAATAGGGGCGAGGTCGCTTTAAGGATAATCAGGGCATGCAAAGAGCTCGGCATACGCACGGTGGCAGTATAC
>JAPLMH010000142.1 GCA_026387135.1 Candidatus Omnitrophota bacterium
TATCGGCCCGCCATCGAGCTCTTCATCTACGAAGTGGACTGTGACCCCCGTCACTTTGACACCGTGATCCAGCGCGTCTTTTATGCCATGGGAGCCCTTGAATGACGGAAGAAGCGCGGGATGTACGTTTATTATCTTATTTTTATATTCCTTGATGAAGTACGGGCTTAAGATCCTCATAAATCCGGCGAGAACCACCAACTCGACATTCTTCTTCTTTAGATGCCTTACTATCTCTATGTCAAAATCTTCTCTTGTCTTGTAATCATTTTTGTCCAGCGTGATCGTCTCTATCCCGGATTTTTTGGCGCGCTCTAAAGCGAAGGCCTTCTTTTTGTCGCTCAGAACAAACGCTATCTTGGCGGGAATATAGCCCTTACTAACACTGTCGATGATCGCCTGGAGGTTCGTCCCGCTCCCGGATACCAGCACCGCTATATTGATCAATTACTCCTCGCTTGCTA
Organism: Candidatus Omnitrophota bacterium; assembly: GCA_026387135.1. Lineage (GTDB taxonomy): Bacteria > Omnitrophota > Gorgyraeia > 2-01-FULL-45-10 > 2-01-FULL-45-10 > 2-01-FULL-45-10. The sequence goes on from JAPLMH010000142.1 coordinate 465, forward strand.
TCTTCTCTATCTTGGCGTCGATGGCCTCTTTGGTATTCACGCCGACGAGACGGGAGTGCTCCTTGCCGGACTTAAAGAATACTATCGTCGGAATATTAAATATGGATAATTCCGTGGCGAGCTCCGGGCTGTCGTCCACATTGGCCTTCGCGACCTTTACGCTGGCTCTGCGCTCTTCGGCTATCCTCTCGACCGCGGGAGCTATCACCTTGCAAGGCACGCACCACGGCGCCCAGAAATCGACGAGCACGAGCCTGTCCGAACCCAATACCTCTTTGCTAAAATTACCGCTGTTTATCTCTACCATATAATACCTCTACCTCTTTACCACTACTTTAGTCGGGCAGACTTCAAAACATTTCCCCATGTTCTGACACTTCCCGTAATCAATTTTTGCTAAATTATTCTCTACCTTTACGGCGCCTAAGGGACAGGCCTTTTCGCACTTTCTGCATGCTATGCATCCGGCTGAGCATACTTTCGTGACCGCCACGCCCGCGTCTTTAGAGCTGCACTTCACGTAATATGCCTTGTCGATCGGTATCAGCTCAAAAAGTTTCTTCGGGCATGCCGCTATGCACTTGCCGCAGGCTGTACATTTACGGGCGTCCACCACCGGAAGTCCATCGGACGCAATAGTTATGGCGCGGAACGGGCAGACATCGACGCAATCACTCAAGCCCAGACACCCGAACGCGCAGGCCTTATGGCCGCCGAATACAAGCGACGCGGCCTTGCAGTTTCTGATGCCCCTGTATGCGTATTTATTCTTGGCCCTGCTTCCGCCGCTACAAAGAACTGCCGCAATAGTTTTGACTTTCGGATTATAGTCTATTCCCAGAATTTCCGCAATAGAAATTCTAGCCTCATCATTGCTTACGACACAGCCCGACGGCATCGCTTCGCCTTTTTTGAGCGCTTCCGCGAATCCTGAACATCCGGCCTTGCCGCACGCGCCGCAGTTAGAGCCGGGAAGCTTCGCGATGATCATGGATATGGCAGGGTCTACGTCTATCCCAAAGAGTTTCAAAGCATAAGCCAACCCCAAACCGAATACAAGGCCGAGCACCGCCATCGCCGCTATGGGAATAAGTAAATTCATGGTCATGGCTTGGCTCGTTTCACTCGCCAACCATTCCGCTGGACAAACTCTCTATTGG
>JAPLMH010000128.1 GCA_026387135.1 Candidatus Omnitrophota bacterium
CCAATAGGCGTAGTTTACATAAGATATATTATAGGACACTGCCCCTTTGGGCAAAGGGCGCTTATTACGGTCTTTATGGGACTTCTAAATGACCTCTTTTATATAAACATGCTCAGGATTGGGATGTTATTTGGCAGCGGAATTGAACTTGGGATCGGGATTGATACGCAGCCTGACATTGATACAGCGGCAAGTATTAATAATGCTATTAGGACTGCTATTTTAACTCTATTTTTCAATTTTAAAGTCTCCCCCGTTAACCTTTATTATACGGCCCAAAACCAGGGCCTCTCCGAGGCTCTTCCTGGCCTTTCTTAATACCCTTGAGAATGTCTGCTGGCTTATGCCCATAGACCCGGCCGCCTCGGCCTGTTTAAGACCCATATGGTCTATCAGCCTTATGGCCTCCACCTCTTCGACTTTGAGTTCATTATAGCCCGGCCTACCTCTATGCCCCCTGGGGCTGAACTGCTTTGTATCGGGGTCCTTATGGACGATCCTGGACTTTATTGGCCTTCCGAGCATATTAAATACCTATTTTATAAAAGTTACGCACAGGTTATGTTTTGAGTATTTACCCATAATGTATCACACCATATCTGAATAGTCTATAATCATTTATCATCTACTCAAGGCGGGATAGTTTTCCCTGTAAGTAAGCAAACCCATTTGCTGCGTAATACTTCCGCGTATCCTGATCCAGCAGCGAACCAAGGGTAACATTGTAATCGCTTTTTTTAAATGCCTCTGCCATTTTAGCCAATTTACCTATCTCTCCCGGGGACGCTTTTAACGGCACTCCCCTTCTGAGCATAAATTCTATATCATAGAAATCCCTTATCTCATGGCGGTCTATAGCCGCTTCGATCTTGTTCTTCATCATCTGATCTAGGGTATGGACCTTCAGAATAACCTGTTTTGAACTGAACTTCGAAAAGGCGATTCGCTCCTCAAAATCACAGTTCTTAACCTCTTTTCGTATCTCTATCTTAAGCCTTTTTGGATAGCCCTTGGAGCGCAGTTCCAACAGTATAGTATAGTGCTTGATATGAGCATCGGTCAATTCGTACCGTTCTCCAAGATATTCCTTTAATCTGTTAAAATAGACTTTATGGTCGATTTTCTTCACGAACCAGAAATCGAGGTCCATAGAATACCGGTTTAGCTCGTAACAAAGCCTGAGCATAGTTCCTCCGCCAAATATCAGCGGCTCAAGGAACTTGCCGCCATTCATGCTTTCCAGGGCCTCAATCTCTAATGTTTCATGCCTTTGCAATATATCCATATTTCTTCAGCAACTCCCTTGTTTTTTTAGGAAATTTTTCCGCAATAACCTTAATTTTTACCATATTCAGTCTATCGCGGTCTATCGAACTTATATCCAGATTATATCTGCTGAAACTCGTAAGATACATGGCATCCAGAAATGCCTTTTCAGGAGTAGCTATAAAAAAGTTCTTTTCTCTTATAAATCCGAAATATAGGCTCTTATTTATCTTCTTAAAATGCAGCGCAGTGCCTGATATATTGATCTCTTTTGTGCGCCTTACCGCGATCGATTCTATAAAATCGCGCTGTACCTGCGTGGTTATCTCATAATAATCAAGCGCGCTCATGAGAGATACGTATGAAGGCACCTGTACAAGATTAGCTATACCGAACTTTTCTTCTCTTGTCAGCGCCTCCCACCTATCTTTTAGTACATAGATATTCCTCTTGACCCTAAGCAGAATTCCCTGTTTGAAATACCTGTTGGCGGTAACTCTGGCGGATTCGGATGTTATGCCCAGAGCCTTGGATATCTCCTCGCATCCGAAATATATCCTTTTTATGCCCTTCAATTTTGCGTAGTTCATCAAGTACACCTGGTTAACATATTTGTTAATTAAGTATACTTGATAAAATATCGTTTGTCAAGAGGGCGTAAATTTTTCTTGTATTTAGGTTGAACCGCAAGTATAATTATATCTGATCACATGGGGCAACTATGAAAATAAAATTGGGATCCCGCAGTAGTTTTACTCTGGTTGAGGTCGTCGTCAGCTTATCAATTCTCCTCATAATATGGCTTGCTGCTGGGAGCGCGTTTATTGTAGGTAAATACAGCGCCTCTTATGCCAGGCACAAGGTGCAAGCTATCTATGCCGCACAACTGGCTATAGAGAACATCCGTAAAAATGTCCCATTCGCCAATATGCAGGATAGCAATACTGCCATAAGCATAGATACCCGAGGCACGCCGGATAACGCTGCCGATGATTTTAACGGAAGGCAGATCATTGATGTAAGTGACGTAGCGGGAAGCGGCGGATACTATAGACAGGTTCTTGCAGATATTCAATGGAACGAGCTGTTGTTCGGAATAAACAGGACAATGCATGAGTACTGCGTTACATATATAGCCAATGAACCTCAGGTCAATTGAAGGTACAAAAACATGGTAAATAGACGCGCGCATACCATCACAGAGATCCTCGTAGCAAGCGTCATAATCATTTTTGTATTCACCTCTGTCATCGGAGCTTTTCTGCTAACAAAAGGCGCATATCATGACAGCATAAAGAGCTGCAATCTTCAGCGGGATGTCAATATCCTGCTTGCAACTATGATCCGGGGCGTAAGAGAGCAAGGAGGAGAAATATTTGGCTTGCGGGGTGCCTCCGCTATGAGCGCTACCCTACCCCCTCCCGCTACCCCTCTCTCCGCCTGGCCCGGTCAAAACACGGTATATTTCACGGGTTCGGATAACAACATCAGAAGATATTTCCTGAATAACAATTCTGTGATCTACGATAGCCCCACGCAGAACCCAAATCAACGCGTTATCTATAAGGCTCCTGACAATTCAATTATTATACTGCGTTTTTCGACTGCTTCCATAGATCAACAGGTAGTAAAAGTATACATCTCTGTGGTTCAGCAAAATGCCGGCAGAGCTTCATCTACAGGATCTGTCACAACGTACGTAAATTTACGCAATGCGCCCAAGTGAGGCAGTTATGAAGATTAAAAATGGATTCGCTCTTGTATTCACGCTGCTTACAGCGCTCGTAATAATAACCATAATAATCAGCCTTGCCGCTATAGCCTCCGGTGATCTATCATTGGCGAAAAGAGCGACAAACAATATGCGCGCTTATTACCTCGCTGAAGCGGGATTAGCAAGAAAATTCGCGGAACTACGCGCAGATACCGCAAGTCACGCAGCTAGTATCGGACCTACGAACATAACTATTTCACCGGGAAATCCGGGACGCTTTAAAGTGGATGTGTTACAGGTCGGCGCCGGCATATTTCCCACTTTTACTCTCACTTCCACGGGAACCTATCCAATCAATAATGGTGTGAGTAAAACCATAATTCTAACTGTTCGCCAGATCACAATAGCCAGATACATCTATCTCACTAATCTGGAAACGCGCGCCGGATCGCCCATCTGGTTTATAGGGGGTGATATTGTCAGAGGCCCGTTGCACACCAATGGCCAGATCAACGTATATAACGACCCCACATTTGAAGGGCCTGTAAGCAGCGTGAGCCCTTCTATAAATTACTACCATGGGCCTCCTCCGCTCGATAATCCCGATTTTCAGGAAACATTGACATTAGGCGCTCCGCGCATACAACTGCCTGCAACCGCCGATATAATAACCAGCATAAGCGATGCGGCAAGAGCTACGAGCGGAGCAGGGCTTTATTTCAAGGGCAACACAACCATAACGCTTATATCGAACGGCACCGTAAACATAACCAATGACGGCCGAGGATTGACAGGCGTTGCCAACGCCGGCCTAAGATGGACCAATCACAATGTACCGTTACCGGCCAACGGAGCGCTTTTTGTAAATAATGGGGATGCAAATATGTCCGGAATATTGTCCGGCCAGCTGACTGTAGGCACAAATAAGAACATCAATGTTACGGACAGCATATTATACAATAGCGACCCCAGGACCAATCCGAATAGCACTGACATGCTGGGACTCGTTTCGCAAAATAACGTCATCGTAAAATCCTCAGCTCCGAACAATCTCGAGATAGATGCTTATATACTCGCGCTGAACACGTCATTCTATCTAGAAAACTATACTTCCGGACTTAAAGGCACATTAACTCTGTATGGCGGGATCACTCAGGTTGAAAGAGGCGCTGTCGGAACATTTAATGCCAATACGGGCCAGAGAGCAAGCGGTTACATGAAGGATTACAATTACGATGAACGGTTTCAGGAAGTCGCACCCGCTTATTTTCCCCCGGCAAAAGATGCGAGTGGCAGAATAATGTATCTAAAAACATTATGGCAGGAGCTTTAATGAAGAGTAAAAAAATTGTACCGATCGTCATGGCGATCGCATTGCTTGCGGTAGCGGTCGGGGTATTCATAATGATCTACTTCTTCAAAGAGATATCTCCCGTTTCGCCTGAATCGAAAGAAAGATCACCGGTAAAAGAGATGCCTGAGCCGAATTATGCCATACCGTCTAAGGCGATTATAAGCGGCCAGATGATCGAGGACGCCGCCACTAGCATTAAGGAGAGGCGAAAAGCCCTGGCAGAGCAAGAACTGGAAGTCGAACGCGCCAGGAGCATAAGAAGAGCTGAGGCCTTCGCGCGTCAAAAGGAGGCCGAAAAGGCACTTTTAAGCGCCGCGCCTACGGATCCTAAACAAACTGCTGTGGTTTCACATCCCCAAGAAGAATATAAGCTTCCCACCGATGAAGAGATAAAAAAGATGGCGTCCGAGGACATCTTTTCATATTAATACCTAAAACAGATTCTTTAGACTGAGGTTTTTTTATAGAGCGGGATTAAGGCGATGCTGGCCATATTGACCAGCTCTTTTACAACGGAGATGTCTCTTTCAGAGAAGGCGGTGTCCCTTCGCATGATATTGAGGTTTATTACGCCGTAGACGTCATGGCTATCGCCTTTGTTGAAAGGCAGTATCATCGATGATTTTATATCGCTTCTTTTCATCTTTCCGGATAGTCCGTTCTTATCCTGATCCTGAGGCAAAATAATGGGTTTTGAAGTGGCCGCCGCTATTCCGGCTATCCCCTCCCCTACCTTCACGGTGGTATTATTTACTATGCTGTCATCCAGTTTTGAAGCGACCTTGATGCGAAGCAGATTCGTCTCCTTATCCAGAGTCATCACAGACCCGGAGTCGGCGTTAAGCGCGAGTTTGCAGGTACGCAGCATCGCCTTAAGTATCTTCTCTTCGTAGTAACGCGAAAAGAGCGGATCCATCTCCACTACCTCCGGAGCTATCTCCCCCAGCCTCTTCTTATGATAACCGGTTTGAGCCATATGAGAAAATATCTCTTTTATAAGGCCCACCAGAGAGTAAACCTTATTATAGGAAAAGACATTTATATCGATAAGTACATCCGTCAGCTCTTCGATATCGATACCTGCGCTTGCAGCTTCTTTGATATATTCGGGAAAGGTCTTGCGGCTCTTCAGGATAACAGGCCCTATGATCACATAGGCAACGTCCCTGTTACCGATGGCTTTTATCGGAATGACAAACATCTCCACGCCGAAAGGCAGCTTAACGCTGTCTCCGCTCCGCGCGGCTTCGGCGAGCTTTTTGTGCTGACCCGCCGGCTTATTGTCGCCGCAGAAATTGTCCTGGTTATTTATCTTTGGGAGGATTTCGGTGCAGTATCTGCCCGGACGGCTTATTCTGGTGAAGAGCTCACCCTCCAGGGAGACCGTCCTTAGAGTCACTTCGAGAGCTTCGGAGAAAGAATCCTGTATCTTCTGCCAATCTTCGAGATTGACAAGATCCTCCAAGCCAAGATCTTTATACAACATTAATTATCACGCCTTATTTATTTTGCTTCGGCTAAAAGATTATACTTCTTTAATTTATTATAAAGTGTTGTTCTGTTAACGCCTAATTTTTTGGCTGCTCTCTTTTTGTTCCAGCCCGCCTCTTTCATAACCTGCAGTATATATACCTTCTCGGGCTCTCTCAAGGCTTATGTCAAAGATAGATCATCGCTCGCGGCTGCGTTATTTATTTTCGTATCAAGAGACGCCATGACATTTCCTACGAGCAATTCGGGCAGATCATCGCTTCCTATCACGCCATCCATATCAAGTATAACGGCGCGTTCTATGATATTTTCCAACTCCCTGATATTTCCCGGCCAATCATAGTTCATCAGTATCTGCATGGTATCGTCCGAGACACTCTTTATCTTCTTGTGATTCTCTTTGGAGTATAAGCTCATAAAATGATTTACCAATAGGGGCAGGTCGTCTTTCCGGCTTCTTAATGGCGGGATATTGATCGATATGACATTAAGGCGGTAATATAAGTCTTCTCTGAACTTCTTATCCATTATCGCCTTTTCCAGATCCTGGTTCGTAGAGACTACAAAACGGACATCGACCTTTATAGTCTTATGGTCTCCGACCCTCTCAAATTCCTTATGCTGAAGCACCCTTAATAGCTTCACCTGCAGATCCAAAGAAAAAGAGTCTATATCGTCCAAAAGAACGGTGCCGCCGTGAGCCAATTCAAAACGGCCCTTGCGCTCGTTTATAGCCCCGGTAAAGGAGCCTTTCGTGTGGCCAAATAGCTCGCTCTCTATGATCTCGCGCGGTAAGGCGCCGCACGATATCTCCATGAAAGGCTTATCACGTCTCTTCTTATCTGCCTTGTGTATGGCGCGCGCTACCATCCTTTTACCCGTGCCGCTCTCTCCGCGCAAAAGTATCGTGGCCTTGGAGCTGGATATCCGATCTATAAGAGAGTAGATCTCCTTAAAAGACGGGCTTTGCCCGACAAGGTCATAAAAGGTCTCTTCTTTATGGAGCAGTTTGTTCAGAAATGACGGCTTTGCCTCACCAAGTGATACTCTTGATAGGGCCTTCTCTATGGAGGATATTATCTTTTTGTCTTCTACCGGCCTGATTAGGCAATCGACAGCTACGCCATCTAGGTCATCTTCTATATTATTGTGGGAGGCCATCGTTATTATCTCTGATGGGTACCCCTTCTCCCTTATCAGTTTCAATATCTCTATATCATCGGCTCCCGCGATATCGGCAAGAATGACATGACATATCTTTTCATCCAGATAGGCCATAACATCCTTAACTGAATGAGTAATACCTGCCTCGTAACCGTGCTGACAGATCAACTCATACAGCGATTTCTGGGTCAGCCTGTCTTCGCTTACTATCAGGACGCGGGGTTTATTCATCTGTTTTTGACATCTCCACTATCTCTTTCTCTATCTTCAGCGAGTAATCGTTTAACTTCTTCAGAAGCGCTGCCGTCTTCCTGATCCCCTGCTTAGATTCCAAAAGAAACTGCCTGCCCTGTGAATTATCGCCAACAGTATTTAATGCCAAATTTATAAAGCGATTCGTTGAGTCGACAGGGTTGGATATATCGTTTATGATACCCTTATACTTCCTACTCATCAAGGAGAGTTTCTTATATCGGCTTTGGCCGCTACTCTTTTTGACTCTGACAGGTATCTGTCTATAAGTGTTCATCATACATTATTGGTTTTAGAAATCAAGTAAAAGATGCTAACTTTTTGATATACTAACAAATTTATTTTTTCGCTTCAAGTACGGTTATTCTCTTCTGCACCGACTGCACAAATTGTTTATTCTTAACTTTTGCTATAACGCTTTTGTAGATCTCTATCGCTTTTTCCGGCCTGTTCAATTTTTTTACATAAATATTTTCCACCTGCGGTAGTAGCTGCGTTATCGCTATCTGACTCATGTACTTATTTAAAGTCTCTTCCAGGACCTTGCCGGCCTGCTCGTAGTCCTCTGACAATATATATGTCTGCAGTAGAAATACGGATGCGCCATAACCAAGCAGTTTACCGCTGTTCTCTCTCTGCAGCCTCTGATAGAACTCTACCGCGTCACTATAAGCGCGCTTTGTGTCGGCTTCCCTGCCCTTACTCTCATAGTACTTGGCTATGTATATGGGTATCTGCATACCTATTTGGATCTGGGTATACTTATCCCGGAGCGTTTCGAATTCTTTAAGTGCCTTTGGCCAGTTACCCTGCAGCTCGTAAGCCCTTCCCTTCAGAAAGAGAGCCGCGCTAAATATGGCCTCGTCCTTAGCGTACTTTTTCATTATCTTATCTATTGTCGGGTGAGCTTTATCGTAATTTTTATTTACGATATAGAACTCTGCCAGCGCCATGCTCGCATCCCTGGCAATATTGGCGTTCGGATATTTTTCCAATAGCTTTTTGAGGCCGTTTTCTACCGTTTCAAGAAGCTTCGGCGGAGCCACGTCCGGGTTAATGGCGATCTTCTCGTTATTCTTCATGGCTCGGTAAAAGAGCTTCTCCGGAGCATACTCCCCTCCGGAGCCGGCCATGGCCAGAGCTACGCCCAGGATAATCAACACCGAAAGCATTAAATATATTATCTTCTTCATTTTAATTTTTTAGCAGGCTCACTCTTTTTTATATGCAGCAGGAATTGAGAAACAGATATTATGACGAAACAATCTATATATATTGCCGCGACTATGCCGATAGCTGTTATGCATACGGTTATCTCAGGAAACGTCCTGGAGATCAGTTCCGTAGAAAAACTCTTCAATAACGATATCGGTAGATATAAGAGGAACGGCAGAAATAACAGACTGAATATCGTAAAGAAGTTGCGCGCCCCCAGATAGATGCTCCTGAAGATGGCTTTTAGTATCGCTCTATGCTCCAAAACCAATATAGGCACTGTCAATACGAAGAACACCTGCAATATTATGTTGCTTAGGAATAATATAGCAGAAATAGAGAATTGATAAAATTCCTGCGGCACCGGGAGATACCTGCCGGCAAAACGCACGATCTTGGAGAATAGCGTCACCTCCGCTTTTCTTAAAAGCAGGAAGAGAGCCATCATGAACAATCCATATAAAATGAATGCCCCGTAATGCTTAAGAGCGTTCTTTAATACGGCTTTCGCCCTGACAGGCAGGTTTTCTTTTAAACTATTGAATATGTTGACGCAAGCACCGGTTAGGAGGACTCCGAAGAGTATGTATATAGCGACCTGTAGTGCGTAAAATATCTTTGGAAGTATTATAAGATTGCCGGGATAGTGCATGTAGCCTTCCCCGAAAAATTTCTTTATTATGGGTCCGGCTATCTTAGAGATAGGAAATCTTGAATAGAAATATGTCAGTTCCAGCGCCAGCGCCTCGAAGAAGGCTATGAAAACAAATGGCAAAAGAACGATCGGCTTGTTTTTTATGAGTCCAAATGTATCTATCCAGTTTTTTCTTATGCTGTATTTCGTCATACGCTGATATTATATACCATGCCCAAGTTAAGTAAAGGAAAAAGCTACCTACATTACACTGTAGGGCAGGTCTTAGCCTGCCCTACAGTAGATCCTATTATTAGTTATGATTGCGGTGGGAGAACATAAAACTTTTCGGCTTTATGCTCTCGCCAC
>JAPLMH010000054.1 GCA_026387135.1 Candidatus Omnitrophota bacterium
ATCACGTTGTCGGTAGCAAGTACGCTCGAACCGAAATGGCCGCCCAGGTATATATGGGTCCCTTTTAGATTCCTTCCATCCGCTATTAAGTATCCCTTCTCAACTTTTATCTTGGCGCCTAGAGCGGTCAGTCCCTTTAAATGGATATCTATGGGCCTGGGGCCTATTACGCAACCGCCCGGGAATGATACCTCCGCCCGGGCCTTCTTAGCCAACAGAGGTCCTAGAACGCATATCGATGCGCGCATCGTGCTCACCAACTCATAAGGAGCTACATACTTCGTATAACCTTTTGGTTCAACAGTTACGGTGCCGCCATCCTGCTGGACCTTTACGCCGAAGTTCTTCAGGATCTTTAGCATTGTGGACATATCCTTTAGCGCGGGGATATTCCTGATCACCGATTTCTCGTCTGAAAGAAGCGTCGCCGCCAATATAGGGAGGCAGGCATTCTTAGCTCCGCTTATCGTAACGGTGCCGCTCAACCTTTTGCCGCCCTCTATTACTAATTTATCCATTGCGCCACTACCACCCTATCTATACCGTATTGATCTATCCTCGTCTCAATCAACTTAAATTCTTTAGTGCTTTCAATAATCTCTTTTATGCCGGACAGCTGCCCGAAACCGATCTCGACTATGCAATATCCGCCGCGAGTCAGATGACCGGGGGCATCTTTAAATATTCGCCTGTAAAAATCCAGACCGTCTATGCCGCCATCCAGAGCAAGCATGGGCTCCTTCAATACTTCTTTCTGCAATGTATCAAATTCGTGCCGCGCTATATAAGGCGGATTTGACACAATAAGATCGAACCTACCTTCTATACCGGAAAAGAGATCGCTCTTTGTAAATATTATTTTTTCGAAAACACCGTTCAGGCGGGCATTTTCTTTTGCTGTCTCTAAAGCATCTCCGGATATATCCGAGGCGACTATTTTACAATCAGCGGCGTTTTTAGTCAATGATATAGCTATATTGCCGGAGCCGGTGCATAGATCCAGCGCTGAGCATATCTTATCCTGCTTTGCGTTAATTAATTCCAAAGCCGCCTCGACCAGTACTTCCGTTTCGGGCCTGGGAATAAGAACGTGCTCATTGACAATAAAATCCAGGCCGAAGAACTTCTCTTTGCCTATGATGTATTGTAACGGTGTGTATGGTTCGACAGTCTTTATCATTTTGATGCCAGCCTCAGCTTCCTGTCTTCATCTCTCAATGCATCTATCATTTCGTCCAGATAGCACTCTAGTACACCCTCAAGATTATGTACAGTGAAACCTATTCTGTGATCCGTAATGCGCCTGTCTGGAAAATTATATGTCCTTATCTTTTCGGAGCGGTCGCCCGATCCCACCTGCGCCTTGCGCGACTGCGATATCTTTCTGTCATGTTCGGTCTTTCTCATATCAAATAGCCGGGCCCTTAATACCTTGAGAGCCTTGGCCTTATTCTTCAATTGCGACCGTTCATCCTGGCACGTCACCACCATGCCAGTGGGAATATGCGTCATGCGCACCGCGGAATCCGTCCTGTTTACGCTCTGTCCGCCGGCGCCTCCCGCCCTGAATACATCTATCTTGATATCTTCTGATCTTACCTCCACGTCGACTTCCTCGGCTTCCGGAAGCACGGCTACAGTAACCGCTGAAGTGTGGATCCTGCCATTGGCTTCGGTGTCCGGGACGCGCTGGACCCTGTGCGTGCCGCTCTCAAACTTTAATCTGCCGTACACGCCTTTTCCGGATATGGAGAATACGACTTCCTTATAACCGCCCTTCTCCGTGGCGCTCGAGTCTATAGGCTCCGCCTTCCAGCCCTTCTTCACGGCGTATTTGGAATACATCCTCAATAGATCCGCGGCAAATAGGCTCGCCTCTACCCCGCCGGTGCCGGCGCGTATCTCCATGATGATACCTTTATCGCCGCCGGACTCCTTATCCAGAATGATCTCTTCGAGCTTTGACTCCGAAGCCTTGGACATGGCCTTCAGATCACAG
>JAPLMH010000001.1 GCA_026387135.1 Candidatus Omnitrophota bacterium
TCGGCGCTATCAGCTTCCCGAATACACCCCTGACTTCGTCGGGACTGCGCTCCTCTATCGGTATCTCAAGGCCAGTTTTTATATTAAAGTCGAATGTCGATAGCGGCGCTACGACATAAAAAGGTATATTGTGGTATTTCGCGAGTACCGCAAGTGAATACGTACCGATCTTATTTGCGGCATCGCCGTTAGACGCAATGCGGTCCGCGCCGACGAATATCATGTCGATCTTGCCTTTTGCCATAAGGCTGGCCGCCATATTATCGCAGATCAAAGTAGTATCTATGCCTTCGCGCATAAGCTCCCACGTAGTGAGCCTGGCGCCTTGCAGGAGCGGACGCGTCTCATCTACATATACCTTTATCGACTTGCCCTGCCTCTTCGATTCAAAGAGAACGCCGAGAGCCGTACCGTAATCGGCCGTCGCCAATCCCCCGGCGTTACAGTGGGTCAATATACGCGACCCATACTTGACGAGCCCGGAACCAAATCGTGCCATCCGCCTGCAGCTCTTCATATCTTCGTCAACGATCTTAAGCGCTTCCTTAAGTAATATTTTTTTAATCTTTATCACGGGTTTTAGTCTGTTGTCGCAGGCTATCCTCTCCATCCTCTTTAGCGCCCAGAAGAGATTCACCGCCGTAGGACGCGATGAGCCCAGATATTTGGAGGAATTTTGCAGTTCTTTAAAGAAATTGTCGAAAGTCTTTGCCTTTGATCTCTTTATGCCTATGACGATACCGAGAGCCCCGGCTATCCCTATTGCCGGCGCCCCGCGTATCTCGAGCCTTTTTATAGCCTGCCAAAGCCTTTGAATGTCATCCGTCGAGACATATTTCAGTTTATGCGGCAAGAGTGTCTGGTCAATGAATTTTATCTTTCCCTTTTTCCAGCAAATAGTCTCTACCGGCATACTACCCCCAGATCATTTTAGTAAGAATATTCCGCTTTATGCTGATCGCCCTGTAAGGACAGACCTCATGGCAGCACAGGCACCTTACGCATTTTTTATAATCGATCGAGCAGTAACTCTTCTCTATCTCTATACAATGTACCGGACACGATAATTTGCACAGGTTACATCTCCTGCAGGCTTCGTTATCTATATGAGGCTTGAATCTTATTAAAGACGCGACAGATGATATGACGCTCTTCGGCAAATATTTTAATGGTGTCGTCTGGGGCAGTTTAAAATCTTTAACGACAAAGGTATCGAGGCTATCCCCCAGGACCTCTATCTTTGAAAGGTCCGCCTCGCCAAGCTTGGCCAGATATGCCTCTTTGGTGACAAGTATATCTAAAGGGGCAAGGCCCATGATCTTCGCAAGGCATGAATCTATGGCGACTGCGTCCTCGCCGGCCATTACAAGATTTGTCTTCCTTATGACGCCCGATGAGGGGCCGTCGCCTTCCATAGCGATGATCCCGTCGAGCACCGTGAGATGAGGTTTCGCTATAGAATAGACTTTGGAGATGATCTTGGAAAAGTCTTCCTCTTTGGGTGAGCGCGAATGGCATTCTGCCTTATAAAGGCCTACCACTGAACCGAACATATTCTTGATCGCTGCAGTTAATATAGTAACGGCGTGAGTCTTGAACTTAGGGATGGAGATAACGCGGTCGGAATCGAATATCTGACGGGCTATGGGGATGCCGTCTACAAACTTGGAAGCGGTAAAAGTCACGAGCTGGACACCCTCTTCGTCGGCTATTCTCTTCATCCCCGACTTCTCGAATATCTCGCCTATATTCTTCCCGAACCCGCCCGGCGAATCGCCTATGAATGGCACAGCGCCGGCGCTCTTTACAAGACGGGCCACCGCCCTGACCACTTCCGGATGCGTATCGACGGCATCTTCCGGAATACGTGCCGAAAGAAGGTTCGGCTTCAAGAGCACCTTCATGCCCGGCGAAACGAACGATTCGATCCCGCCGATCAGGTCTACAGATCTTTTTACAGCATCAAAGACCTTGTCCGTATCATAATATAAACACCTTGAGACCGCGACCTTTGCCATATTAAACAATACCAACCTGTTTAACCAAAAACACCAGTAAGACCATGCTAAAATTATGGATCATATGAACGGTGATGGACGATACGAGTGAACCGGTCTTCTCGTAAATATAGGCCAAGAGCATCCCCAACGCCATGATCGGAAAGAACCCCACTATGTGCGCATGCAACGCAGCAAAGAGACCCGCGGTCGCCGTCATGGCCCAAAAGATTCCTATATATTTTTTTAGAGCGCCGTACAAAAAACCTCTGAAGAATAGCTCCTCGATGATCGGCCCGACTATAGCCGCGAAGAGGCTCGAATATGTAAGAAAGGCTACTCCCTTCTCTTTCAGGAATAGCTCTACGACGGGCTGCCTTGCCGGAACATACCTGGTTATGTTTATGATAAAAGCGATTATTGCTAATATCAAGACGAGTATGGGGAGCAAAGCTATATACCCTACAACTCCGTAAAATACATTCTTCAAAAAGTTACTGGTCGATAGCCCAAGCGCGGCCAGGGGCTCTTTATACTGGAAGACGGTAAAATATGCGATAAATAGAACCGCCAGAGTATCGAGTATGGAAGAGTTCACCATCATCCTGAAATTATCTGTCTTGAATACGGGGAAGATCCTGGCGAGGAATGCCTCTGAAAGTATGATCATGTATCCGAAAAAGAGGAAGAGTATCACCACTTTACATACGTCCCACATATTCCACTTCGCCCTGGGTGGGCTCAAACTGCGGATATTGAGTTTTCCCGACACTATTGCCGGCAAGATGACGATATCTATTACCAAGCCCAATAGCGTTATGGCCAGTATAAGGAACGAAACCAATCCGAATACTGTAAATAGATCTTTATTATTGGCGAGCAGCTTCTCCATCTCCTGCTTTTTTGTCTCCTGGCTTTCAAATGCCTGCGCCGCGGATACGGCCGGCCGCTTCACTTTATCCGTATCTCTGCCGTGGGATAAGATGATGGCGTTAAAAACCAGGACAAATATGAGGACCAATACGTAAAGCCTGTCCCCTTTAAGAAATCTCAATTCCATCTTCATCCGGTCACTCCGTATGCCCTCGCCCTGAAAGATGCACCGAGACCCTTGGCGATAGCTTCACATTCTTTGAGATCCACACCCGGCAGATTTAAACAGGTGACCTCGGCTTTTATACCGGCCCCTACACAGTCCCTTATGAATTTCATGACTGCTTTGTATGTGCCGCTGCCAAACTCAGGAGAACAAAATTTATTGTACAGTTCTTCCTTGTCGGTATTCAGGCTCACCGATACATTATCCACGAGACCCGTAAGCTCTTTGACTATCGGCCTTTTGTTTATGAGATCGCCGTGGCCATTGGTGACAAGCCTTATCACGGCACCCTTCTTCTTCAGTTCGGCGCAAACAGCTTTCATTGCTTCGAGCCTTGCCGTCGGCTCGCCGTATCCGCAGAATACTATCTCTCTGTA
>JAPLMH010000126.1 GCA_026387135.1 Candidatus Omnitrophota bacterium
TAAAGAGGGAGGCTTTAGGTTCCCGGGGCACGCGTTCTTTGATACGCGCGAAAGGGAGAAGGTTATAGAGCTAAAGTATTAGCTCTTGCGAAAAAATGGGCTTTTTGCTATGGTGGGGGTGTCTTTAGTCTAGTCTAACACTTCTGCTAAATTGGACAGTGATTACTTTTCGTTTCTCTTGAGGGATTCCAGCCATTCCTTGATCTTCTTCTCATATCCCATTTCGGTTGGCACGTAATAGATTTTATTGGAAGGCTTGTACTCTTGTTTTACATAATGATCTTTGTAATCGTGCGCATATTTATAATCTTTGCCGTGTCCGAATTCTTCGGAGTCTAAAGTCGCGTCCTTTAAATGGTCCGGCACTTCAAGCGTCTTCCCTTCTTCAACATCTTTAAGTGCGCTTTCGATTCCCATGTACGCGGCGTTAGATTTCGGAGCGCACGCCACATATACTGCGGCCTGCGCTAATGGTATGCGGGCTTCCGGCATTCCTACAAATTCTATCGACTGCAATGCCGCGGCCGCAACTACGAGCGCCTGAGGATCAGCATTACCTACATCTTCAGAGGCGCATATAATGATCCTTCTTGCTATGAAGCGCGGGTCTTCACCTGCATATATCATCTTGGCAAGCCAATATAGCACGGCATCGGGGTCCGAGCCGCGCATGGATTTTATAAAAGCCGATATGGTGTCATAATGCCCGTCTTCGTCCTTATCATAGACTACTGCCTTTTTCTGTATGGACTCTTCGGCGACTTTAAGCGTAAAGCGGATCTTTTTGTCCTTCCCGGATGGAGTTGATAGTGATCCGATCTCAATCGCCGAGAGCGCCCGCCTGGCGTCCCCCTCCGATATCTTCGCAAGATGCGCCGCCGCTTCTTCATCCATGACTATCGGCAGCGCACCCAGGCCGCCTGTCTTATCTGATAGAGTTGTTTTTATAAGCTTTCTGATGTCTTCTTCGGAAAGTTTTTTAAACTCAAACACCTGAGAGCGTGAAAGCAGAGCCGCGTTAACGTAGAAGAACGGATTATGCGTAGTGGTGCCTATTAAAACCGGGTTGCCGGACTCGACGTCCGGCATCAGGACGTCCTGCTGAGCCTTATTAAACCGGTGTATCTCGTCGATAAGGAGGATGGTGCGTTTACCGCTTAAGGACTCGCGTTTTTTGGCGGCGTCTATGATCTTACGCATATCGGCGACGTTGTTCGACGCAGCGTTTATGCGCTCAAAATGCGACTTCGTTCTTTCGCTTATTATGAGCGCCAATGTAGTCTTGCCGCATCCGGGCGGGCCATAAAGTATCAGGGAGGAGATCTTGTCGGACTCGATAAGGCGGCGCAGGAGCTTGCCTTCGCCCAGAATATGCTCCTGGCCGACAAAGTCATTCAGCGATTTGGGCCTCATCCTTACCGCGAGAGGCCCGGCTTCATCCTGTTTCAGTTTTTCTTTCGTAAATAAGTCCATAGATAAAGAAATGTCCCCGCAGATACCGTGTGAGGCTGAATTATATTGACCCTGTTATGTACAGGTGGGCGCCTTAGCATCAATACCAAGGTACTGATGAGGTCAGGCTCCCTGAGTAAATCTTATAGGTTCAATATTCTTCTCTCAAATCACGCATACCGCAGGGACAACACAAGTATATCACAGGATCTACTGCGAGGCAAATGAGGGAAGCATTGAACTATCTGAGCTTTGCTCCTAAATTATTTTCTAGAGCGCTTATTATGCGTGAATGCACGGCCTGTACGTCGGGATCCTCCAGCGTCCTGTCCGGATCCTGATATTCCAGCCTGTAAGTGAGCCCTATCTTGCCTTCCGGGATCTGGCCGCCGCTGTATCTGTCAACGAGCTCTGCGCCCTTTAACATATCGCCGCCTGTTCCCTTGATAAGAGAGGCAATGGCAGCGTTGGAAATATTTTTATCGGCCACTATCGAGATATCGCGAATAACGGATGGGAATTTCGGGCTCTCTTTGAACCTTTTCCCTGATGAGATATGTTTTATAAGTTTATCGCAATCTATCTCTAAGGCGTATACGGTCTCTTTTATATCAAATTCGTGCGCCACCTTTGGGTCTACCTGCCCCATCGACCCTACCATATCCTCTCCCGCTTCTATAGAAGCGCATGAACCGCGGGTGAATAAATTACCTTGAGATTCCTTCACAGAAAACGACTTCACTCCTAATTGAGCAAATAGTGTTTCGACAAGGCCCTTGAGATCGAATAATGTGACAGCCCGCGGATGCCCTATCCATCCGTCGTACAATTGGCCGGTAACTCCTATAGTAAGATGTTTCTTCTCGGAAAATGAATTTGCCGTCTCTTTAAAATAAGCCCGGCCCAATTCAAAAAATTTAAGGTCTTTCTCTTTTCTGTTTATATTCCATCTTATGGAATTAAGCATGCCGGGTATAAGCGTCGGCCTCATCGCTTCCTGTTCATTCGAAAGAGGGTTCTTTATATTTATCACATTGTCACCGGATGATCTAGCCAGCTCCAGCGTCTTTCTGCTCAAAAGGCTGTATGTTATGATCTCGGATAATCCCAGATTCATCAGGATGCCGCGGATATCTCTGTCCATAGTTGCGTCGGAGGAGAGCCTGCTTCCGGCCTCCATAACGGGAGGGATGGTTTCAGGGATATTTTCGTAACCATATATCCTGGCCACCTCTTCTATGATATCGACCTCGCTCTGAAGATCGTATCTGAACTTAGGGGGGATCAGCTCCAGCGTATTCTTTGACGAAGCTTTTACCTTCAAACCGAGCGACGTAAGTATGGATTTAACTCTGGCCGGAGATATTTCAACGCCCAGTACTTTATCCAGCCTGTCCAGACGAAGAGCTATCTTCTTAGCGACCTGCGTTACCTTACCTATGTCTATAAATTCTCCCGCCTCCCCTTTGGCCAGCTCCAATATAAGGCTGGTAGCGCGGTCGGAGGCGCGGATTATATTATCTATATCGACTTTTCTTTCGAATCTGTAGCTTGAATCCGTGGAAAGCGCCAATCTCCTGGAAGTCCTTCTGACAGATATGGGATCAAAATAAGCCGCTTCCAACAATATATTCTTTGTCTGGGCCGAGACTTCCGTATATTGTCCGCCCATTACTCCGGCTATGGCTACCGGGTATGTGTCATCGGCGATGACCAGCATATCATTATCGAGCGTACGCTCAAGTCCGTCTATAGC
>JAPLMH010000129.1 GCA_026387135.1 Candidatus Omnitrophota bacterium
TTCTTCCGATACTTTAAATGATTTTATCTTGCCGCCGAATACCCACGCCAGGCCCGCATGGACCGATTCATGGCCCAATACATATAGATATGTTGGCTTGTAGAATAAGAGATGCAATATCACGTAACTGCCGATGCCCCACGTGAAATAGCTGAGGTTCGCGGCGAGCTCCTTTATCAGTATGAAATTGCCATAAAAGGCTGAGGTTACGCCATACGTTAATGGCAGGGCCAAAACCCCGATTATCAATTTTATGAAGAGTATCAGCCAGGAGCCTTTATTCTTCGGCTTAACTAATTTCATTTTGGTTTTATGACCTCTAATCCATCCATATAAGGTATGAGCGCTTTTGGTATACGCACACTCCCATCCTTATTCTGATAATTTTCCATGATAGCCACGACGAGCCTCGGCAGGGCCACGCCCGAGCCGTTCAATGTATGTACAAAGAGAGTCTTCTTAGTCGCCTTGTCGCGATAACGGATATTAGCGCGCCTTGCCTGGAAGTCCGTGAAGCAGGAGCAGCTCGAGACTTCCAGATACGCGTCAACGCCCGCGGCATAGAGTTCTATATCGTAGCATTTGGCCGCCGCGAACGAGATGTCGCCCGTGGCGAGCATCACAACTCGGTATGGAAGCTCTAAAAGCTGGAGAACCTCCTCGGCGTCAAGCAGTAATTTCTCAAGCTCATCGAAAGATGTTTCGGGCTTGGTGAACTTCACAAGCTCCACTTTGTCGAATTGGTGCACCCTAACAAGCCCGCGTGTATCTTTACCATAGGAGCCGGCCTCTCGTCTAAAACACGCCGAATAAGCTGTATAGCGTATCGGCAGGTCCGACTCTTCCAGAGTGTCCCCGGCATGAATATTGGTGACCGGCACTTCCGCTGTGGGTATAAGAAAGAGGTCCTCATCCTTAAGTCTATACATATCATCTTCCAGCTTTGGAAGCTGACCGGTGCCTGTCATGCTTCTTCGGTTGACCAGGAACGGTGGAAAGATCTCTGTATAGCCGTGTTTCTTGGTATGAAGGTCGAGCATAAAGTTTATGAGGGCGCGCTCAAGCCTGGCGCCTAAGCCCTTGTACAGGATGAAGTTTGATCCCGTTATTTTGGCGGCTATGCCAAAGCATATGATACCCAGCATCTCGGCAAGTTCAACATGCGTCTTGGGTTTGAACTCAAAATTTGGCGTCTTACCCCATGATTTGACTATTTTATTGTTCTCCGGGCCACCCACAGGCAGTGATTTATCGGGTATATTTGGGATTATATACTTGATTTTGTCTATTTTTTGGCTTAGTTCCTCCACTTTTGCCTCAAAATCTGCTATTTTTTGGGATATTGGCTTCATTTTGGCAATAATCTCTTTTGGATTACCTTTAGCCTTCAAAATGGCTGCTACTTCGTCATTGGCCTTATTTCGCTGGGATCTTAACTCCTCTGCCTCCGAAAGGATCTTTCTGTGCTCTTCATCAAGCTTGATGAGCTCATCTATATCCAATTTGTAGCCACGATTCTTGATGGCCTCTTTTACGATATCCTTGTTGTCCCGTATGAACTTTAGATCTAACATCTCATCTCCTCTATCCTTTAATGACTCCAAGCGGCCGCATGCGGCAGACTTTCTTCGATATGCCGGCGCCTGCTACCACATCTACTACTTCATTGACATCCTTATATGCTTCGGGCGCTTCCTCCGCGAGAGTCTCCCGCCCGCTGGACATTACTACGATACCCTTCTTTTCAAGCTCCCCGGATATCGACCTGCCGCGGCAAGCCTTTATAGCTGCCGTGCGCGAAAGCCTCCTGCCGGCCCCATGGCACGTTGAATAGAACGAGTCTTCGGCCTTCTCTGTGCCGGTCAATAGATATGAGTTTCGTCCCATATCTCCCGGTATTATAACAGGTTGTCCGATATTTTTATACTTTGCCGGCAACTCCGGGTGTCCCGGAGGAAAAGCTCTCGTTGCGCCCTTTCTGTGAACGCACAACAGCTTCTCCTTACCTTCAATATTATACTTTTCTATCTTAGCTATATTATGAGCCACATCATAAATTAAGTCCATACCTAAATCTCTCGGGCTCATCTTAAATACTCTTTCAAAGACACCCCGTGCCAGATGCATCAGGCGCTGCCTGTTTGCCCAGGCGTAATTCGCGGCGCACTTCATTGCGCCCAGATACGCCTTGCCTTCATCCGAATTAACGGGGGCACATGCAAGCTGCCTATCGGGGACATCTATGCCGTACTTCGAAAGGCATCTTATGAAACTCTTCGAATATTCGTCGCAGACCTGGTATCCGAGGCCGCGTGAGCCCGAATGGAGCATCATCACGACTTGTCCGATCTCCAGCCCAAAAACTTTGCAGGCCGATTCACCGTAAACCTCGTCGATAACCTGCACCTCGAGGAAGTGGTTGCCGGAACCCAGGGTACCGGACTGCTGCTTGCCTCTTTCATATGCGCGGTCGGAGACCTTGTCCGGCAAAGCACCTTTTATCGCACCGCGCTCTTCGGTATATTCGAGGTCCTCCTGCCTGCCATAGCCGTGATCGACTACCCACTTCGAGCCTTCTACGAGAAGCTTACGCTCCTCTTTTTCGGTCACTTTGATATCGCCCTTAGATCCTACTCCCGCGGGGATATCATTGTAAAGAGCGTAGACAAGTTCTTTGAGCCTTGGCTGAACTTCGGATACTTTCAGGTTCGTCTTAACAAGCCTGACGCCGCAATTTGAAACCACAAAATTATTTGCAACAAAATTATGATCCTTATGGACAACTGAAAAATCATAAACATAATCGTTATAGTCTATCTCTTCGATTGATCTTATTTGTTCCCATATCATGCCTGAGCGCCCCAGACCATGCGTTGCCTTTTTTAAAAACAGATTGAAAGTTGGCAGGTCTTGCCAGGTACGCGGATTGGTCGCTCTGGGCTCGTACAAAGAACGCGCTATAAATCTATCGGTGATGTGAGGAGACCTTAAATATTCACATATTCCATATTTGTTCCAGCCATGCGAGGCTGCAAGCTCCGGAGCCAAAGCTGCAACTTCCATTTTTTCTTTAATTACTACATTCTTTAAGCGCAAATAGCCTACAGCCACATTTGCTAAAAAAGCCCGATCCTCATTATATTCAAAGCTTATTTTACTATAAAGCTTGATCAAATTGTCCGTCTTATCTGAAAGCATCAATCTCAATCTATTCGATACAAGACCATCCTTATTAACGAATTCCTTTCTTTCGCTTATCTCATGACTGATTATTCCGAATTCTGATAATAATTTTGCGATGTCTTCCAAAAATATTCTGCCATTACCTGCGCAATCCAGCGTTTTATTCATAGAAACCGTCGGACAATAAAAATTATGCCCATGACCCGTCAGAGTTTTGGGCGAAGACATTTCTGCGCCGAAAAAACCCGCCAGGAACAGCCTCTTTTGCCACAGCGGGGCCTTAAATAACCATTTGGGCAATTTATAAGGTTTACGGCATTTGTTCCCAATGGGCATGCCAAGGCCTACCATAGTGAGGGCAAAAGAATTCGATGTTACTTTCAAACTGAATTCTTTAACGTCAAATTCCTGCAGTGAATAGGATGTCTTTATTTTGTGATGTCGTTCCCGAAAATATATTTGTCCCTTAAAGCCTATCTTTTCAATATCCTCTTTGATCTTAACCAGATCTTTTTCTTTCCCATAAAATAAAACCGTGCCATGCTTGCGTTTTCCTATAAAATTTAACGTGCCGTCTCCAATGCAATAACCTAACATTTTAGCCAGATATGGCAGCTGCGGAGAATCGTATTTAACAGGCAGCATGTTTTTTTTGTGGAGATTTTTTAATATCTGGGCTATAGCATTTCCATTTATAGACTTGCCTTGTTGCAAGACAATATCTCTTATAATTTTTTCATCAATGATTGCCTCATGAGATGGCTCTTTGTATCCAACACCTTCAAACGGATAAATGGCTACTTCGTCCCCAGCAGACAATTTGCCGGTTTCCTTCATCCCTTCTTTTGCATAGAAAGGATGATCGACTGTGGCATCTATCTGCCTCTCTGTTTCAGTGACGATATTAAAGACGGATTTTTTTGGTTTTTGCTTTAAGAATACTCTTATCGGCGTGGTTTGATTTTTGTTTTCTTTAAAATTCATGCAGATCAAATGATGTTTATGAAAGCCTTTCTCGTATTCCTTCATTTCTATTACATACCCTAGCTCATTCATTATTAATGAGTTGGATAAGCAATTGATGTCAAATCCTACTCCGCCGGGAGAGATCACTCCGCCGGCTTCGATGTCCGTCGCAGCCACTCCACCGATCGGAAAACCGTAGCCCCAGTGAATATCGGGCATGGCCAGAGACGCTTTTACTATGCCGGGTAACGTTGCTACGTCTGCAACCTGCTGTGCCGCCTTATCGGTGCGCACATCCTCTATCATCTTGTCGTCGGCGTATATCATACCGTCGACGCGCATGCCCGTCATGTAACTCTTAGGGATACGCCATCTGTAGTCATCTATTCTCTCTAAAGGGCCGTTCCAGATCGTCATACGTCGAAGATTATGTCGACTTCGTAATAGTCGTCTTTCTTGATGATCTTTAAATTATAGTAGGTGGCGGCCTTTATCTCGGTCTTAAGTCTGTTCCTGTTCTCGCTGACAGACCGGCCGAACGCCTTGGCCACTATGACGTCTTCGGATAGTTCCGTGACCTCAAATCTGTAGAAGATGATATTTTTTGTGTAGAAATTATAGAGAAGTTCGTCGAGCCATGCGATGAGGAGCTCTTCGCGGTTCGGGGCGGTGAGTTCAAATTCCTGGGTGATCTCGCCCTTGATCCCTTCGAGGTCGGCGAGGATATCGAACATGGCGAAACCGGCGTTCTCGAAGAGCTCTTTAAGCGTCTTGCCGAAGACCCTTACGCCGATATCAGCGGTATGGGAGAATTGTTCGTAGCGCTTTTCCATATATCGTGGTTTAAATATATTGTATCATCCGAGATAGAGGTTTTCAAGAATTGTTCCTACAATGCGGATAGGATGGCGGCGGTGACGGACTTTGATGAGGAGACAACGGCTTTGGAGGCGGGTTTTCCGAAACCTATCGACTTTGGCTGGATGCCTATGATGACGATCTCGCACTTTAATGAGTGGGCGAAGTAGTCGATCAGTATCTTCGGCGGTATCTTGTGGGTGGAGAAGGATACCCCGCGTCCCACTTCATCGGCCCTTAATAAAAGTACGGTGCCGGGCTTTTCGCCGATATCGGCGCTGTCCACTATGATCAAATGGGTGGGCTTGAAAGCTATTATCTCGCCGGTGAGGTTCTCCGGGGCCGTAGAACCTTCGAAAGTCTTTAATTTTATCTTTTTATTTATCTTCTTTGATTTCTCAAGAGCGTTTATAACGAGTATGCCCGCGATATCGTCGCCTCTGAGCTCAGAGCCGACGCCCAGGACCGCTACGCGCCTGGCGCCTTTAAGCCTGGCGGCCAGTTCATTCTTAAGACTTTTCACGGAATGTCACCTTCAGATTTTTGCGGTCTAAAACGGCGAGCTCGAATTCATTGGTCACTTCGATCGCCTTCTTCATGCAGGAGTCTACGCACTGGCCGCAATATATGCATTTACCAAGATCGATCTCTATCTCAAACTGTTTATCGCCTACTTTCTTTACGTTGATGGCATTCGACGGGCAGTCCCGCATGCATAATCCACAGCCGATGCATATTTCCGGATGGAACTTCATCTTGCCCCTGAAGCTCTTCAGGGCATCTTCCTTGATATAGGGATACATAAGGGTCGCCGGTTTCTTAAAGAATGACTCTATGACCTGCTTTATCATCTTGCCGGGCCTGATCATTTTAAAAGAATTCCTTTCAATATTTTGCACTCAGTGAATTTTCTTTCAATGATCTTGACTTGAA
>JAPLMH010000063.1 GCA_026387135.1 Candidatus Omnitrophota bacterium
ATAGCCGGAGCCGAAGATACGGAATCATTAGAGCATTTTAAGAAGGACCTCGCGAATCTAAGCCGTAAAGCCGATGATCTCGAATTCAAAACACTCCTAAACGAAGAGACCGATGTAAATAACGCCATCCTCAGTGTCAATGCCGGAGCCGGCGGCACGGAAGCATGCGACTGGGCGGCGATGATACTTCGGATGTATACGATGTGGGCAGAGAGCAAAGGCTATAAACTCACATGGATCGATCAGCTGCAGGGTGAAGAGGCAGGTATAAAGAACGCCACTCTTCTGATAGCAGGTGATTATGCCTATGGCTATCTTAAGGCGGAATCAGGAGTGCACCGCCTGGTGAGGATCTCTCCTTTTGATTCCAATAAAAGACGACACACCTCATTCGCGTCGGTAGATGTCTTGCCGGAAGTTTCAGATGACATAAAGATAGCCGTGAATGAAGTGGACTTAAAGGTCGATACATACCGTTCCGGGGGCAAGGGTGGACAGCACGCAAATAAGACCGATTCCGCGGTAAGGATAACTCACATTCCTACGGGGATAGTGGTACAATGCCAGAACGAGCGTTCACAATTCAAAAATAAGTCCATGGCAATGAAGCTTTTAAAGGCAAGGCTCTATGAGATAGAGCGGCAGAAGAAAGCGAAAGATCTCGAGACCGCATATGATTCAAAGAAGGATATCGAGTGGGGCAGCCAGATAAGGTCATACGTCCTGCATCCCTATAAGATGGTGAAGGACCACAGGACAGGTTTCGAGGTCGGGAACGCCGAGGGCGTCCTGGACGGCAAACTGGATGGGTTCATAGAGGCATATCTGAAAGGTTTAAGGACTAAAGATGCTTAAGACTATATTTAAAAAGATGCTGGGCACGCAGAACGAAAGGGTCGTGCGGGTTTTAAAACCCTACGTAGACGCCATAAATGCGTTTGAGCCTGTCATATCAAAATTATCCGATACAGAATTACGCGCCAAGACCGACGAATTCAGGGCCAGGATAGAGAAGAGTAGGCTCGCCCATGCGGACAGCATGACTGAGATGTGGGATCTATACAAGAACGCCACGGCCCCCGATGAAAAAGAGAGGCTGAAACGCAAGTACCGCGATCTTAAGAATGAGATATTCAGGGATGTCCTGCCTGAGGCCTTCGCCGTTGTGCGCGAGGTCGCTAAACGCACCGTAAAGATGCGCCACTTCGATGTTCAGCTTATGGGAGGCGTAATACTTCACCAGGGTAAGATCGCCGAAATGGCCACCGGAGAAGGTAAGACCCTGGTAGCGACATTGCCCGTATATCTTAATGCCCTTACCGGAGAAGGCGTCCATGTCATCACCGTAAATGATTACCTGGCAAAAAGGGACAGGAACTGGATGGGGCCAATATATGAATTTTTAGGCCTGTCGGTCGGCGTCATATATCACGACGTGAATCAGGACGAAAGAAGAAAGGCATACGCCTCCGACATTACCTACGGTACCAACAACGAATTCGGATTCGATTATTTAAGGGACAACATGGTGGTCAATAAAGAAGATATGGTCCAGCGCGGTCATAACTATGCCATAGTGGACGAAGTCGACTCTATCCTGGTGGACGAATCGAGGACGCCTCTCATCATATCGGGACCCGCCGAAGAATCTACCGATAAATATTACACCATAAATAAGATAATACCGCGCCTTAAAGGAAAGATCACCACCGATAAAGAGGAGATCGATGCCAAATATAAAGGTGTCGACATAGAAAAAGGCATAGATTACGCTGTAAATGAAAAGAACCATACGGTGAATCTGACCGAAGAAGGTGTCTTGAAGTGTCAGGGGTTGCTTGGGGTCCAGAACCTTTACGATGATATACAGTCTGAATGGGAACATCACATAAGGCAGGCAATAAGGGCTCATGCTCTCTATAAAAGAGATGTCGACTACGTAGTTAAGG
>JAPLMH010000182.1 GCA_026387135.1 Candidatus Omnitrophota bacterium
ATTTTGGAGAGCGAAAAGAAGGTCCTCGATATAATAAAAGAAGAGATGAGAGAGCTTAGTGAAAAGTTCGGGGATGCGCGTAGGACGGAAGTTCTGCACGATACCGAAGAGCTCGAAATAGAGGATCTTATAGCCGAAGAAGACGTCGTCATAATGATCAGCCACGCCGGCTACCTGAAGCGGTTGCCCGTATCGAGCTACAGAAAGCAGCGGCGCGGCGGCAAGGGCGTTACAGGCGCCGACATAAAAGAGGAGGACTTTATAGAGCACCTCTTCATCGCTTCGACGCACGACTATATGCTCTTCTTCACCGATAAGGGCATAGTGCACTGGCTGAAAGTGCACGAGATACCGGAGGGAGGCCGCACGTCGAAAGGCAGGCCTATAATAAACCTCCTGACTCTCGGCACCGGAGAAAAGGTCAGCGCGTTCGTTCCGGTGCGGCAATTTAAAGAGGGCGAATTCTTGGTGATGGCGACTAAGAACGGCACGATAAAGAAGACAGCCCTTACGGCTTATTCAAACCCAAGAAAAGGCGGGATCATAGGCATAACATTAGAAAAAGGCGATGAGCTTATAGAGGTCCAGCGCGCCGACGGCAATGCGGAGCTTCTTCTGGCAACGCGCGAAGGAAAGGCTATACGCTTCAAAGAGTCCCAGGTCCGGGATATGGGTAGAGGCGCCAAGGGCGTGCGCGGGATAAGGCTGGGCAAGAAGGACTCGCTCATGGCCATGGAGATCGCCAAACAGGATCAGACCGTCCTGACGGTGACCCAGGAAGGGTTCGGGAAGCGCACGTCATTCAAAGAATACCGCCTGCAGTCCCGCGGCGGCAAGGGTATCATAAACATAAAAGTTACCGGCAAGAACGGCGAAGCCGTGGGCATGAAGACCGTCTCGGACAGGGACGAGCTGATGCTGATCACGGAGAAGGGCATGATAGTCCGTTCGCCGGTGAAAGATATCAGGTCAACCGGGCGCTCAACCCAGGGCGTAAGGCTCATGAAACTTGACAAGGGTGATAAAATAGCATCAGTAGCGAAGATCATCCCCGAGGATGAGGCGGCCGAAGAAGAGAAGCTAAAAGAGGCGGAGTCTTTAGTCAAAAAAGAAGCTCTGGCTCCAAAAAAAGAAGAAACGGCAAAGCCAAAAGAAGAAATAAAGATAGAAAAACCAAAAGAGGCTCCAAAGAAAGAAGAGCCAAAAACACAAGGAGCGTCCAAAAAGAAGGGCACGAAACGCAAGAATTAAAACTATAGGCTATCAACTAATAACTATTAACTAATTTGTCCCCATCGTCTAGCCTGGCCTAGGACATCAGGTTTTCATCCTGACGACTCCGGTTCAAATCCGGATGGGGACGCCACTTCAGATTTTTCCCACCAACGTAATATATTAAAAGTATGACAAATACATACATTAAAAACGGCCGCGTGATATTGAAGGACCGGATCGTGGACGGCGCGACGGTCACGATAAGCGACGGCAAGATCGCGGCCATCGACAGAAAGACGGCGCCGAAGAAGGGCGCTTTCGTAATAGACGCCAAGGGCTGCTTCGTCTCACCCGGATTTATAGATTGCCACATACACGGAGAGCCTGAAAAGATATTCTTCAATGAGGCTAGGCACGGCACCACGGCATTTTTGATCGCCGAATCCTGCGCGCCGTTAAGTTATATCTATAAGAGAGCCGAGAGCATAAAAGAGTTTATCAGGACTCATCCTTTCGGGCCCAACGTGCTTGGCTTGCGTCTCGAAGGGCCGTACATAAGCAAAGCCAGGTCGGGGGCTCAAGATGCTGCCTGCATAAGAAAGCCGGACGTTAAAGAATTATCCGACATAATTAAGCGGTGCTCCCCGGTTTTAAAACTTATGACCATAGCGCCCGAACTTAATGGCGCAAAGCCCCTCATAAAGCTGCTGCGTAAACATAAGATCATCGCTTCTATAGGACATTCGGACGCCGC
Organism: Candidatus Omnitrophota bacterium; assembly: GCA_026387135.1. Lineage (GTDB taxonomy): Bacteria > Omnitrophota > Gorgyraeia > 2-01-FULL-45-10 > 2-01-FULL-45-10 > 2-01-FULL-45-10. The sequence continues at coordinate 1,970 of JAPLMH010000182.1, forward strand.
CTACGAATCCGCTGTCGAAGGGGTCGACGCCGGCATAAGCCACTCCACCCATACTTTCAACGCCATGAGCCCCGTAGACAGGCGCGATCCCGGGGTAGCAGGCGCGGTCCTCTTGGATGACAGGGTAACGGCCGAAGTCATACTCGACCTTATACATGTACACAGAGCCCTGTTCGGGCTATTATTGAAACTGAAGAAGAGGGATAAGGTTATAGTGGTCACGGATTCGCTTGTGTCAGAACCACCCGAGGAGACGACGGCGATGGGCGGCGCATATCGCTTCAAGGATGGGAGGCTTGCCGGCTCGTCGCTTACTATGATAGATGCCCTCAAGAATGCCATAAAGAGTGCCAACCTCTCATTGCAGGAAGCGTTAAATACCATCACGCTGAATCCCGCGAAACTCTTAGGGGTAGAAGAGAGTAAAGGTTCGATAGTCGTGGGTAAAGATGCCGACATAGTTGTATTCAGCAAAGAATTTGACGTGAAGATGACGATGATTCGTGGTAGAATAGCTTTTGTGAAGGGGAAGATATGTGCGGGATAGTAGGATATATAGGCGATAGAGAAGCTCAAAATATATTGCTCAAGAGCCTTTCAAGGCTGGAGTACAGAGGCTATGACTCTGCCGGCCTTGCGATACTAAAAGGCAAGAAGATGCATCTTGCCAAAAAGAAGGGCAAACTCAATGTTCTCGCCGCAGACCTTAAGGCGAACCCTCTTCCGGGCTCAACAGGCATAGGGCATACAAGATGGGCTACCCACGGAGTGCCCAGCGATACAAACGCGCATCCGCATCTCGACTGCAAAGGCAAGATAGCGGTGGCTCATAACGGTATCGTAGAAAATTATCTTGAATTAAAAGAGAAGCTGCAAAAAGAAGGCCATAAATTCGTCTCAGAGACAGACACCGAAGTCATCGCGCATCTGATAGAGAAGTTTTACTCGGGCGACATCGCCGAGGCTGTCCGCAAGGCCGTAAAAGTCCTGCATGGCTCTTACGCAATAGCCGTTATCCATAAGGATGAGCCCATGAAGCTGATCGGCGCCAGATGCGATTCGCCTCTGATAGTCGGCATAGGCAAGGGTGAGAATTTTCTCGCCAGCGATGTCCCGGCCGTGCTGGATCATACCAAGGAAGTCATCTATCTCAATAACCATGAACTCGTCGTGCTTACCAAAGAACATTTTACGATCAAAGATCTCGAGGGCCGCAGGATAGAGCGGAAGCCGTCAAAAATAAATTGGGATATAAGCCAGGCGGAAAAAGGCGGCTATAAACACTTCATGCTGAAGGAGATATTCGAGCAAGCCCACATAATAGAGAATATACTCGACGAGCGGTACAAAAACGGTAAGATATCATTTCTGGAGATGAGGATACCCGATAGCGAACTGAAAAAGATAAAGAAGATAGCTATAGTCGCTTGCGGCACTGCCTACCATGCCGGCCTTACCGGAAAGTATATGCTCGAGGAGTACGCTAAAATTCCATGTTGGGTTGACGTCTCGAGCGAATTCAGGTACCGCAACCCTATTGTGGATAAAGAGACCCTGATGATAGTGATCTCCCAATCGGGCGAGACGGCCGATACCCTCGCCGCTCTCAGAGAGGCAAAGAAGCACGGCGCTAAAGTCCTGGCCATCTGCAATGTGCTCGGCAGCTCCATCGCAAGAGAGTCCGACGGCGTCATCTACACGCATGCGGGGCCGGAGATAGCGGTTGCGTCGACGAAAGCGTATACCGCGCAGCTGGCGATATTCTATCTATTGACCTTCTATCTTGCGAAATTAAGAAGAGCGATGGCTCCGGCGAAGCTCGGCGCTCTATTAAAAGGTTTGAAACGCATCCCTGAGCTGATGGAGGAGCTTCTGGGCGAATACAAGCCGGAATACAATCTGCTTGCCGCCTACGCGCAAGGCTTCAAGAAATATTACCACGAAAAACATAACAAGACTTTCTTCCTGTACCTGGCCAGAAACATAAACTACCCCAACGCTCTCGAGGGCGCCCTTAAGCTGAAGGAGATAGCGTATATCAGCGCAGAGGGTTATCCAGCCGGCGAGATGAAGCACGGGCCGATAGCGCTGATCGACGAGAATCCCTGGGTGGTATGTATAGCGGTCAAGAGCAGGACCTACGATAAGATGATCTCGAATATCCAGGAGATAAAGGCGCGCAACGGCATCGTTATCGCCATCTCCACCGAGGGTGATAAGGAGATATTGCACCACAACATCAACTATCTGATAGAGATACCGAAAGCCGAGGAGCTCTTCTCGCCGCTATTGGTGGCGATACCTCTGCAATTATTGGCGTATTACGTTGCGCGCGCGTTCGGGTACGATATCGACCAGCCGCGCAATCTTGCAAAATCGGTGACCGTAGAATAATATGCCCGGGACATTGTACGTAGTATCCACTCCTATCGGCAATCTGGCCGACATCACTCTGCGCGCGATCGAAACGCTGAAGATCGCGGACCTGATCGCCGCCGAAGATACCCGCCACACTAATATCCTTTTGAAAAAATACGGCATCAAGACCCACATGACAAGCTACTTTGAATACAACAAGATACAAAAAGGGGATTATCTCCTAAAGCTTTTGAATGAAGGCAAGTCGGTGGCCCTCGTCTCGGACGCGGGCACGCCGGGTATATCAGACCCAGGCTACAACATCATAAGGCTCTGCATAGATAATGGTATACCTGTTGTACCCATACCCGGGTCATCGGGAATAATCGCGGCGCTCACCATTTCCGGCAAGCCCACGGATGAGTTCACATTCGCCGGGTTTCTGTCGCCCAAGCCCATAAAGAGAAAGAACCAGCTGAAGAAATTATACGATGAGAAGAGGACGATCATACTGTATGAGTCCGTGCATAGACTAGAGAAGCTTTTGATCGATATTTTAGATGTGTGTGGGGATGCGGAAGTAGTTGTAGCAAGAGAAGTTACGAAAAAATTTGAAGAGATAAGACGCGAGAAAGTAAGCTTATCGATAGAGCACTTTAAGACGCATAAGCCCAAGGGCGAATTTATCGTAATAATTTAAAAAAACCTTGACAAAAAGGATCCATTGTGGTATCATCCTACCATAACATTAACCTTTTAAAGCCGGAACAGAGAGTCCGGGAAAGGAATAAAAATGGAAGTAAAGAGAACCCACGCATCAGTATTGTATAAGACGTGGGACTTTTTTTGCCCTCTTGAGGTGTGCAAATGAAATTAAAAGAAAAGTCAAAGATACTGGACAAGGAATCGATAGACAAAGCCCTTAAGCGGATGGCGCACGAGATCATAGAGGCGACCAAAACGCATGACGATACGGTATTGATAGGCATAAAGAACAGGGGC
>JAPLMH010000064.1 GCA_026387135.1 Candidatus Omnitrophota bacterium
CGTCGCTATTACCTGCACGTTCACCACTACCCCCGCCATCGGGGTCTTTGTCAAAGAGTATAAAAGGTTTGAAAAGCATTTTTATCCCTTTCAGCGTTGACCGCCGCTGTAGCGTAATTGGGATTTCCCAGGCGACTTTGAAGGCACCTCACCGGTGTTGACCGCCACCGTAGCGTAAAATAAAATACCCGAGGTGACCTTTTACAGTCGCCTCGGGTTCGTGCCTCAGTCAGGCTTAGACATTATGAGTATAACGGGTTTAAAAATCTCGACAAGACTTGGTGAAAACGACTATAAAAACCTCATCGTTTGTAATATTTACAATGAAAGTTGGTTGAAAGGATATCATTCTCCGAGTAATATTTTGTAAATTCTTTGATCATTTTCCCCTCTGTCAGCGTCCTGTTTTAATGGTTGTGAAATACTGAAATAAATGACGAAAATATTTTTGTTACCTTTACTGGACCACTGCCAACGGCTGGCGTTAACGGCAAGTGCGGAAATTGGCGAGAAAAACCAACAGACGCAGAATCCGCCGTTTGGGCAGAATCCCCGAAAGCGCGGGCGAAGCCCGCACTTGTCCGGTTCACGCGGTGTTAGCCCTCAATTCTCTTAAAAGCCACTTGGCCGCGATTGATGTATCCCTTGTTGTTTAATCTGAACCCAAGTGTCACATAATGACCTGCATAAATAGCACAAGCAATTCTTGACTGAATGGGGTTTTCGCGAGGTGGACAACCCCCATAACCTTCATAGAAGGCTTTTTCACCACTTGGGTTATTCGGAAAATAATCATTCATTAAACGGGCAAATGGAAACATGCGGTCTCCCCAAAGCATGTCTTCAAAATCAATTATTGCCATCAGGTCTCCACCATCATCTACTAACCAATTACCCGGTGTGTAATCTTCGCTTGTGAGGATTGGTTCCTCTGTGGCATAGCATTCGACTGATTCAATTGCCCATTGAAGCACTTGCTTCTCGGTGCGGCTGAAACAACCTAGAAGCACAGTCGAAAAGCCAGTTTTTTGGGGATAAAATTGAGTAAAAAAGAAGCCGGGGTGCAAATTTTCCGAAAAATAGCAAAAAAAGGAGAGGAAAAAGAAATACCGCGCCCTTTTCCGGAGCGCATTTGCCCTGTTTTTCTAGCTACCAGGGTCAAATTGGCCACCGTTGCCGCGATTAATAACTGAAAGAGGGTCTTTTTACGACCCAAGTAACGGGCTTGCCGGATCCCCAATTGCATCAAGCGGGCGATGCGATGTTCAGCGACCTGGCGCAGTTGACAATATTCTTTGAACGCCTCACTCTTTTGGAAAGCTTTGGCTTTTTGCAGCAAACCCTCTTGAGGATGCAAGGAGACCGTTCTTCCTCGATTTGCTTTAGTCTTGATACAGTCCACTCGCAATGGACAGGTGGCACAAACCGCAGCCTCGAAGCGAAAAGCCTGCCCCTTATGCTTCTCCCCATCCTTGTCTTTCCAACTGCCTTGTGAGATCAATGTTCGAGTAACCTGGCCTGCCGCACAAGTACAGATCATCTCAACCAGGTCAATCAGGAATTGTTCTTTAGAAATCTGATCTCGCCGTCCATGGGCCGCTACCTTTGCAACCAATTCGCGATGGGCATCTGCAAATATCTGTCGAGTATTGCCACCCCCATAAGCGCAATCTCCTACAGTCTCTTCCGCATCCATCCCGGTATTGGCTTCACTTTCCTGGGTCAGTTCCAATGCGTGGGTAGCGTCGCCCGCATTTCCAGCCAGAACATCTACGGCGGTAATCAGCTGACTCTCGCTATCTACGGCAATGGCTGCTTTGTACCCGTTAAACCGTTTTGAACTGCTCTTGCGTCCGTGCCGCATCTCCGGATCTTGAACCGAAATCAGCCTGTCTTTGGCTACTCCTTCTTTCAGTTTCACCGCTTCTCCCTTGCGTTCAATATCCTGACCAATTAGCTGATTAAGCAGCTCCACCCCCGCTTCGATCTCTTCCCACTCAGGGTTTGCTTTCGCCACTTGCTCTGGCAAGCTCAACAACCGCTCAACATCCAATACGATCCCTTTCAGAAATGCATCCCGTTCGCTTTCACTATCCCAATTGACTTTAGCCTCCCCTTTGATACTGCTGGCAAGATAACGTTCATATCCATTTTCTTTAACCCAATTATGGATCGACTGATGGCCTGCCTTCGCCAGACTGCGCATCAATTTCCGTATCCCATCTGCCAGTAGATTGTACGTGTCCTTCACCGCTCCCCGCCCCAGAATATTACTCGTATCCAGTACCACTCTCAGCTTACGCAGCTTAAAATAGCCTGTCTCTTTCGCCATCTCCAGGCTGCGCTGAAATATGGCCCGCATTTTTTCGTTCAGAATCAACTGCGATCTGAATAACTGCAACGTGCTCTTGGCAAATGGCCGTTCTTCTACTTCTATCCCCAGGGCTACTTTCCAACGCAGGTCATAGTCTGCCCGCTCTTTGGCTTCTTCATCCGATACCTTATCATAGGTCTGCAACAACAATGCTATCGCCAGTTGGCTGGGTGGCACTCCGGGTCTGCCATTGTCCGGACAGTACAATTCCGCAAAATCATCATCTCGAAACAACTGGTTACGTTGGCTCGCCAGATATCCATAAAAACTATCTGCCCCAACATATTTTAGATAGAGCTGGTCTGATTCAAATAATCCCTGTTGTTTTGAGCGTTTTCCAAGCATTGTTTACTCTCCCGTTGTTCCCAGGAGTTTATCATAACTATTTAATTTTCGCGAGCTTTTCGGCCACACTTCTAGAAACCGATAATAAAAAAACGTGGAGGTCATTTCCGTGCATCCTCCACCTTTTATTTTTAACGCAGGGTTTATCTAAACTGGAAAACCGATCTCAATTGCATCCCCGGTTACTTTCACAGGATAGGAGGGGGTGGGCTTTACTGCCGGAAACCTGACGGCCTTCCCGGTACGCAC
>JAPLMH010000147.1 GCA_026387135.1 Candidatus Omnitrophota bacterium
GGGGTAGTGCCTGAAGCGGCGTTACGAAATTTTTACACTTTATGGCAGTATAGCGAAAAATTCAAATTCCTGAAAGAAGTTGAATTTTTGTAAAAATTTTGTCCGAGCACATTTGGATGCCTAATCCAAATGTGCGTCCGCGAAAGGCACGCCCCGCGAGGTCGATGCCTGCCTATCGAAGCGGAGATAATAAAAAGCGCGTGGTGAATGTCACCACGCGCTTGAAACGTACTGTTGCTGCCTGTTATCTGTCGCCGCGCTTGCGGAAGAGGCCTCTTAAGTTCTTCATGAAGCCTGGATTGTTAGCTATCTTCTTATCCTCGCTCTTCGCCCTCTCGGTCCTCTTCTCTTCGGCAAGAGTGGGCTTGGACTTCGAGATCGGCTTTGCCCTCAACTCTTCCTTCTTGATATCTTCTTTATGTTTCGCCTCGACGGCCTTGTCGCCCTTTGTTTCGGCAAGATCTTCGTCCTTTGGCGCTTCAGGTTTGGCTTTTTCTTTCTTCTTTTTCGCTAGTTTTTCTACGACCGTTCTCTCTGTAAGTTCCAGGATGACCATATCCGCACCGTCACCGCGCCTGAACCCTATCGGTATTATGCGCGTAAAACCGCTCGTCCTCTTACTGAAGAGAGGTCCTATCACCTTAAAGAGCCTCATGACGAGATCTCTATCCTGAAGGATGTCATAGGCGCGCCTTCTGGAGAATACGGAATCTGTCTTGGTCAGAGTTATCAGGCGCTCGATCAGCTTTCGAGACTCTTTCGCACGACCCTTCGTGGTCTCCATTCTTTCGTGCTTCAACATATTCCGGGCCATATTCCGCATAAAAGCCTTCCTATGGCTCGTCATCATCCCAAGTTTTGCGTTTCCTTTGTGATGTCTCATTTTATTTGGACTCTTCCTTATCTTTCTTGCCGCCCTCTACCTTCATGCCGAGCGACAATCCCATATCGACTATAACTTTCTTTATTTCGGCCAGGCTCTTTTTGCCGAAGTTCCTGTATTGGAGCATGTCGAGCTCCGAGCGCCTTACCAGGTCGCCTATCGTCTTTATCCTCGCCTCTTTTAAACAGTTTGAGCTTCGGACGGAGAGTTCCAGTTCCGATATAGGGACCTTCATCTTCTCTTTCAGCAACTTCTGCTCCTCGGTCTCTTCGGGCATATCCTCTTCTTCCGGCAATTTTCCGAAGTTGACGAATACATCGAGGTGCCTCTGAAGTATGTTGGACGCATAAAGGAGAGCCTCTTTCGGAGCTATCGCTCCATTTGTCCATACTTCCAGGATAAGCTTGTCGTAATCGGTTATCTGACCGACTCTTGTGTTCTCTACGTCAAAGTTGACTCGTCTGACGGGAGTGAATATGGAGTCTATCGCTACCACCCCTATGGGCTGGCCTTCCTTCTTATTTCTGTCTGCAGGCACATATCCTCTGCCGCGCGCGACCTGCATCTCTATCTTAAGGTCGACATCTTTGGTCAGAGTGCAGATATGCAGATCCGGATTTATCACCTCGACCGTTTCGTTTACTTTGATATTCTTTGCGGTAACATCGCCCTTCTTGCTAACGTCTATGAATATCGGCCTGGGAGTCTTAAAGTGCGAGCGCAGGACCAGCTTCTTTAAATTCAGTATGATCTGAGGAACGTCCTCTACGACGCCCTTGATAGTGGAGAACTCGTGGTGAACGCCGTTTACCTTTATGCTTGTAACAGCAGCTCCCTCGATCGACGATATGAGGACTCTCCTCAAAGAATTTCCTACCGTCATGCCATATCCACGCTCGAACGGCTCCGCTATGAATTTGCCGTATTCAGGCGTTGCGGTAGACTCGTCAAGAATGAGCTTCTTCGGCATTTCGAAATTCTTCATGCTTATACCCATTTTTTTCTCCTTATTATATACGTTATTGTATATCGTGTATTGCGCTTACTTGGAATACAACTCAACTATCAGCTGTTCCTGTATCTGGAAACCGATATCTTCCTTCTTAGGCATATCCACTATCTTGACTTTCGGATCGGTCTTATCAACGTCTAACCACTTGGGTACGACCCTGTCCGTGAGAGACTCTCTTCTATCCTTAATGGCCTTTACCATCGTATCTTTCTTCGTTTTTATCGCCACCTCTTCGCCTGTCTTCACGGTATATGACGGTATGTCAACTCTCTTACTATTGACATAGACATGCCCATGCTGAACAAGCTCTCTGGCTTCGGATCTGGAAGACGCAAGATTAGCCCTGAATATGACATTATCCAGCCTGCGCTCCAATAGCTGCAACAGCGTTAATCCAGTAACGCCCTTAGCCTTCTCTGCGATCCTGAAACAGTGTCTGAACTGCTTCTCCAGTACGCCGTATATCCTCTTGACCTTCTGCTTCTCTCTAAGCTGCGTGCCATAGTTGGACGTCTTTTTACGCATTTGGTTCTGTCCATGCTGACCGGGTGGAAATGACCTGCGCGACAAAGCGCACTTCTCGGTTGCACAGCGCGTGCCCTTTAAAAATAGTTTGACCCCTTCTCTTCTGCAAAGTCTGCATGAGGGTCCCGTATATCTTGCCATTAAACTCTCCTTCTCTTCGGCGGACGGCAGCCATTATGGGGTATCGGGGTAACGTCCCTTATAGCCCTTACGGTGATGCCGGCAGCTTGTATCGAACGTATAGCGGACTCTCTTCCTGCGCCGGGACCTTTTACGTATACCTCCACCTCTTTCACCCCGCGCTCAAGCGCCTTCTTCGAAGCGCTCTCGGCGGCCATACCTGCCGCAAAAGGTGTGGACTTCTTCGATCCCTTAAAACCGGCGCTACCGGTAGATGCCCATGATATCGTATTGCCCTGCTTGTCCGCTATAGTGACTATAGTGTTATTAAAAGTAGCCAGTATATGCGCTATGCCGCTTGGCGGCGCCTTGACGGCCTTCTTGCTCTTCTTGAACTTGCTCTTCTTTTTTTGTTCCTCTTGCTGCTTCGGTTGCTCTGCCATCTTTATTTACCCTTCGCCCCTTCTGCGCCGGCCGGTGCCGTCGCCTTTGTGGCCTTCTGTCTCACCACGCCGACGGTCTTTCTCGGGCCTTTTCTCGTCCTCGCATTAGTCTTAGTTCTCTGACCGCGCACAGGCAAACCCCTCCTGTGCCGCAATCCTCTGTAACTACCTATATCTATGAGGCGCTTTATATTAGCCGCCACATCTCTTCTTAAATCTCCCTCGACCCTGTAATCTTTCTGTATGATAGTAGCCAGCCGCGACACCTCTTCTTCCGTGAGGTCCTTGGCTCGCTTGGCGAGATCTATGTTGGCGGCCTTCAGCACAGTGACGGCCAAAGTCCTGCCTATGCCGTATATGTAAGTCAACGCAATATCTACCCTCTTCTCTTTCGGAATATCAACACCGATAATTCTTGGCACCTAATCCTCCTGAATTTTTACTATCCCTGTCTCTGTTTGTGCTTGGGGTTATCGCAGATTATCCTTATGATACCCTGCCTACGGACCACCTTGCACTTGGGACAGATCTTCTTTACGCTAGCTCTTACTTTCATCGTATTATTTCTCTCTACGTATTATTCTTCCTCTCGAGAGATCGTACGGCGAAAGCTCCAGTGTCACCGTATCTCCGGGAAGTATTCTTATAAAGTTCATTCTCATTTTACCCGACACATGACCGAGAACCTTATGGCCGTTAGCAAGCTCCACCCTGAACATCGCGTTCGGGAGCGTCTCCAGGACTTTCCCTTCTAACGTTATCGGTTCTTCTTTATTGCTCATCAGGCCTACCTTCTTTTAAAGCGCCGTCAGTATCTGGGCGGCACCGTCTCTAACAGCTATCGTATGTTCGAAATGCGCCGACAGCGATCTATCTTTAGTAACGGCCGTCCAGCCGTCATCCAATATTTCAATCTCGTGTCCGCCCTCGTTCACCATCGGTTCGATCGCCAATATCATCCCGCTCTCCAACCGCGGCCCTTTGCCCGGCTTTCCGAAATTAGGTATCTCGGGCTCCTCATGTATCTTCTCGCCTATGCCGTGGCCTACGAACGACCGGACCACGCTGAATCCATCGGCCTCCACGCGCTCCTGCACATTAGCCGATATATCCGACAATCTCTTGCCGGGCCTCGCGTTCTCGATACCGCGATAAAGCGACTCTTCCGTGACCTTCATCAGCTTCCGGGCCTTGTCGCTTATATTGCCTACGCCTACCGTTATTGCGGCATCGGCAAAAAAACTTCCGCTCTTTACGCCCACATCTATACTCACGATATCACCGGCTTTAAGCTTCCGCTCGGATGGTATACCGTGGACAACGCCCTCATTTATCGAGACACAGATATTGGCCGGATAGCCTTTATAATCTTTAAATGCCGGAAGGCCTCCGTTCTTAAGGATCTCCTCCAGCGCTATCTTGTCCAACTCATTCGTCCCGATGCCGGGCTTTGCCGATCTCTTTAACTTATCCAGCACCATCGCGACTATCAGACCGGCTTTGCGTATCTGGCCGATCTCTTCATCGCTTCTCAATATTATCATGCCAACTTTGCGTCGGAAAAAATTTGAGAAAGAACTTTAAACAGATCTTTTACATCAAGAGCCCCGGATACCTTCTTCAGTATCCCCTTCTTCGTATAATAATCTATCAAAGGGCGTGTCTGTAGCTCGTAGACCTTCAGCCTGTTCTTGACCGTTTCCAATCTATCATCCGGCCTCTGAAAGAGCTCGGCACCGCATTTATCGCAGATGCCCTCGACCTTGGTCGGTATATTCTTTATATGAAAATTTGCACCACACGACTTGCATACTCTGCGGCCGGTCAATCTCTCTATCGCTATATTTTCGGGTATTTCAAAATAGAGGGCCATATCTATGCCCGACTCTATTTTTTCTAACGCCGCATCAAGCGCCTCGGCCTGCTTCAGCGTCCTGGGAAATCCGTCCAGTATATAACCTTTTTTCGTATCGCTCTGGGCAAGCCTATCGACAACAATGCCCACGACTACTTCATCGGGAACAAGTTCGCCTTTATCCATGAATGTTTTGGCCTTCTTGCCCATAGGCGTTCCGGTCTTTACAGCCTCTCTCAGGATATCGCCTGTTGATATGTGAGGGATATTATAACTTTTAGAAAGAACGACGCCTTGAGTCCCTTTTCCGGCCCCAGGAGGGCCCAACAATACTATATTCATTACGCGACTACCTTCTGGACCTGATACGCCCTTTTTTCATGAAACCTTCGTAGTGCCTCATCAACAGATGCGACTCTATCTGCTTCATCGTATCGAGCATTACTCCGACGATGATCAGCAATCCGGTGCCGCCGAAGAAGCTCGCCACAAGATACGGTATCTTCAACATCCCCGATACTATACTCGGGAAGACAGCTATGATGGCAAGAAAGAGCGAGCCCGGCAAAGTAATGCGCGTCATTATAAAATCTAGATACTCGGCTGTCTGTTTCCCCGGCCTTACGCCCGGCACGAACCCGCCGTACTTCTTCATGTTATCCGCCACATCTATGGGGTTAAATGAAATCGCCGCGTAAAAGTATGAAAAGAATATTATAAGAACAGAATACGAAATATTGTAAACCCACTCACCCTTGGTGAGCGACATCGCTATCTTTTGAAAAGTCTGGTTCGGTATAAATCCGGCTATGGTCGCCGGAAATAGTATTATGCTCTGCGCGAATATGATGGGTATGACGCCGCCCTGGTTCACCCTTAAAGGAATGAATGTCGATTGGCCTCCGTAAACTTTTCTGCCGACCACGCGCTTGGCGTACTGTATGGGTATCTTACGTTGGCCTTGAGTAACAAGGATGACCGCCACGATCACCCCGACCAACATGACTACCATCAAGATCAGCGTAAACGGTTCCAGCTGCGCCTTTTCGGGAGCGAACGGTGAGAATAGAGAATATACCTGATACATGGCCGTCGGGATACGCGATATGATACCCGCCGTTATTATGAGCGACATGCCGTTACCGATACCGTATTCCTGTATCTGCTCTCCAAGCCACATTATGAAGGCCGTGCCGCTGGTAAGCGTTATCACGGTTAATATCCTGAAGGCCCATCCCGGGAACTGCACGATCTGCAGACCCTGGAACCTCGCGGGATTCTCAAGCCATACCGCTATGAAGAAGGACTGCACTACCGCCAGGAGCACCGTGCCGTATCTGGTATACTGCACTATCTTCTTCTGCCCAGCTTCGCCTTCCTTTGCGAGCTTTTCAAGGGCGGGTATTACCGCGGTCAAGAGCTGCAATATGATCGAAGCCGATATATATGGCATTATCCCGAGCGCGAATATCGTTAATCTTGATATTGCACCACCCGAAAACATATTCATTATGCCAAAGAGCGCCCCGCCTTGAGTGCGGGCTAAATTATTGAAGAAGACGGCCAGCTTCGCACCGTCAACTCCCGGAGTAGGTATATAAGTGCCGACCCTGTAAACAGCTATAAGGGCGAGCGTTAATAATATCTTTTTTCTAAGATCGGGTATCTTGAACGTATTGACAAAAGCTTCGAGCATTACGCCAGAACCTCTAATTTTGCGCCGGCAGCGGCCAGTTTACTCTTCGCGCTTGCAGAGACCTTATGGGCTTTTATAGTAACTACCTTCTTAAGCTCGCCTGTGCCCAATATCTTGATCGTATCCTTCTCGCTTCCTATCAAACCCGCTTCCTTAAGCTCTTTCGGGCCTATGACAGAATTGGCGCTGAACCTGTTCAAGGATTCGATGTTAACCACTTGATATGAATTCTTAAAAGGTGCGTTGAAGCCTTTCTTAGGAAGACGCCTCACAAGCTGCATCTGTCCCCCTTCAAAACCGGGCCTCGTCATCCTTCCGGAGCGTTTCTTGGCGCCCTTTCTTCCTCTGCAGGAAGTCTTGCCATGGCCGGAACCGGAACCCTTTCCGCGTCTCTTAGTCTTTCTGTTAGCGCCGTAGGGCGCGCCTATCTCATTTATCTTCAACTTTATCCCTCATCCTTTTCTACTCTTCTTTCAAGCCTCATCTGCTTTAAACCTACTATGGCCGCCTTCAGCACATTTAGCGCGGCGTCCGATCCCAGGCTCTTTGTAAGTATATCTTTTATGCCTGCGGCTTCGCATATAGCTCTTACAGGACCGCCCGCTATAACACCCGTTCCGGGTCTGGCCGGTTTCAATAATACTTGAGCCGACTTAAAATGGCCTATCATCTCGTGCGGTATCGTAGTACCTCTCATATTGACGGTGAAGAAGCTTTTCTTTGCGTCGTTCAATGCTTTTCTTATTGCGTCGGCAACTTCATTACCTTTACCGAAGCCTAAACCTACTTTACCTTTTCCGTCGCCGGCAACTACGAGAGCGTTAAAGGAGAACCTGCGTCCGCCTTTTAGAACCTTCGCTACTCTCTTTATATTGACTACTTTTTCAATAAATTCTTTGTCCTGGCTCCCGAATGAAGGACCCCGCCCTCTGCCCCTTGACTGCGGCCTTGACGGCCTTGATGCACGCTCCGGCTGCTGCGCTGCTGCAGGCGCTGCCGCAGGCGCTGCCGCAGGCTCTTCTTTCTTGATCTCTTTATTGTTATCTTCGTTAGGATTTACCAATTATTCCCCCTCTTGCATTTTTTAGAAACTCAATCCGCCTTTTCGCGCCGCCTCTGCCAATGCTTTTACTCTGCCATGGTAGAGATAGCCGGCCCTGTCAAAAACAACTTTAGTTATGCCCGCTTTTTTGGACTTCTCGGCTATGGCTGACCCAAGGATCACCGCGCCCTTAAGATTACCCGCATCCTTTTTGATCTTATCCTTAAGATCTACCGAAAGGGTTGAGAGCGAGACAAGCGTCTTGCCCTTGGTATCGTCTATCAACTGCGCGTAGAGATGACCTGTGCTTCTGCGTATGCTCAAGCGCGGCCTCTCGATCGTACCTACGATCTTCTTTCTTATGCGCTTATGTCTCTTCTCCCTGCCCGATATCTTTATCCACTTTGTGATCATTTTTAGAAATCCTCTTATCCTGCGCCGCCGGCCCCGGTCACAGACTTACCGGCTTTGCGTCTTACGTGCTCACCAACGTACTTTATGCCTTTGCCCTTATAGGGCTCCGGCCTGTAATAATCCCTTATCTTTGCTGCGGCCTCGCCGACCTTCGTCTTGTCTATTCCTTTGATAATTATATTGGTCGGTTTCGGCGTCTCCACCGTCACTCCGTCCGGAATATTGAAATTTATCGGATGCGTATAGCTCAGCTGCAAGTTCAATACCTTGCCCTGTACCGCCGCCTTGAAACCTACTCCCGAGATCTCCAGCTCTTTTATATATCCGGCCGATACTCCTATGGCCATATTGTTGATAAGGCTTCGGATAAGCCCGTGAGTCGCCTTATCTTGCTTCGCATCAGAAGGCCTGGTAACAATTACCTTATTATCTTTAACTTCTACTTTGAATTTCGGCGGGATGTTCAAAGTGAGCTTTCCCTTTACCCCTTCGACGGTTATAACGCTATTCGCCACCGCCGCCTTTACGCCAGCCGGAAGATCTATGGGCTTCTTTCCTATTCTTGACATATCCTCACCAAATGTAACAGATGACTTCGCCGCCAAGCTTTGCTTCGCGCGCTTCAACATCCGTCATAAGACCTTTAGAGGTCGATATGACAGCCATGCCAAGCCCGCCGTAAACTTTCGGCAATTCATCCGTCTTTTTGTACATGCGTAACCCAGGTCTCGATATTCTCTTTATACCCAGAATGGCCGGTGAACCGTCCCTGTAATATTTCAGGTATACGCGTAATACGCCCTGCTTGTTATCCTTTATAAGTTTTAAATTAGCTATGAAATCGTTCTTCTTGAATATGTTGAGGATCTCTCCGCTTATGTTAGAGCCCCTGACTTCCACTACGGGCATCTTAGCGCGGCTGCCGTTCCTCACTATCGTGAGCATATCTGCGATTGAATCTGTCACTGCCATTTTATGCGATCTCCCTACTCGTTTGTATTGCGTTTTGCGTATAGCGTATTGTGTTGCGCTTACGTCTTACCAGCTTGCTTTAACTACGCCTGGTATCTCGCCCCTGGAAGCAAGCTCCCTGAAACAGATCCTGCACAGCTGGAAACGGCCCATGTACCCGCGCGGCCTTCCGCAAAGCTTGCACCTGTGATACTGTCTCACTTTGAACTTCTGCTTCCTGTTGCACTTTACTATTAGCGATGTCTTTGCCATCTTATTATTTATACCTGTTTATCTTTTTTGAACGGCATGCCGAAGAATTTCAGCAAAGCGTAAGCCTCTTCTTTGCTCTTCGCGTTCGTAACTATGGTTATATCCATTCCATGCGTCTTCATCACCTTGTCAACATCCACTTCCGCGAATATGACCTGTTCATTAAGGCCAAATGAATAATTTCCGCCTTTATCGAATGAGCTCGTGGGAAGGCCTCTAAAGTCCCTGATCCTCGGTATTGCAATAGATATCAGCCTATCCAGGAATTCATACATCATGGCCCTTCTTAAGGTAACCTTGCAGCCTATGGGCAGCCCCTTGCGGATCTTAAAATTCGCTATCGATTTTTTCGCCCTGGTCGTTAACGGTTTCTGCCCGGTTATGGCTGCCAGCTCATTCTGAGCCGCTTCGAGCATCTTTATATCCTGCGTAGCCTCTCCCATTCCGACGTTAATGACGATCTTCTGAAGCTTGGGAGTCTCGAGGCTATTCTTATAGCCAAACTCTTTTACCATCTGGGGCATTATCTCTTTTCTGTATGCTTCTAAAAGTCTTGGAGTAGCCATAACTAGATCACCTCTTTACAACGCTTGCAGTATCTTGACTT
>JAPLMH010000060.1 GCA_026387135.1 Candidatus Omnitrophota bacterium
GGACGATATAGACCTTATGCATAAACCCTTCGGTGGCGGCCTTGCCATAACCTTTAGGTATATCTTCCAGTGAAAACTTTAAGCGGGACGCCATGAGCGGCACTACGGTGATGGCCACGAAGAGCGATATTAAGAGCGATAACGTAACGGTCCACGCCACGCCGCCGTAGAGCAGTTTTATCTCCTGTCCGACAAATATCATGGGGAGAAATAATATGACCGTCGTGAGCGTGGAGGCCCATATTGCTATCCAAACCTCCTCGGCTCCTTCGGTGGCGGCCTGCAATCCTGTAAGCCCTTGTTCGTTCTTCTGAAGTATGTTCTCAAAGACGACTATCGAATTATCGACTAGCATCCCTACCCCCAGCGCCAGCCCGAAAAGCGTCATAAAATTGATCGTGAGATGCATGGCCCACATGCAGGAGAACGTTATTATTATCGAGATCGGTATTGCGGACGTCACTATCAGCACAGGCCTTAGTTTCACTATCGCTATTGACGCGATGACCATTCCCACTAAAAGCGGGTTTAAATATTTGGCCGGCAAGAACATCGTCGCTATCAGGATAACCGATACCAAAACGTACAATGGCTTGGTCAATTTTATAAGAAAGAACGCCAGGACGAGCATTATAAGGCCCGCCCCCTGAAGCAACGATAGCTTCAGGTTATCTATCGATTTTTTGATAAAGTCCGCCTGGTTGCTCGTCACCACCAGGCTGAGGTCTTTAGGTAATGTGCCCTTTATCCTGTCGAGCTCCTTTACTATATTGCCTGCTACTTTGATAGTATTCGCCGTGGACTCTTTCTGGATATATAAGCTTACGACCGGCCGGACATTCACACGGGCATATCCGGTCGGCTCCAGGTAGGAATCGAGGACATTCGCCACGTCTTTCAACCTGACTATCGTACCATTGGGAAGCGTCGAGACAGGTATCCTCTTTATATCGTCGACGCTTCTGTAGAGACCTATGGTTCTTATGAGATACTTCTCTTTCTCCCTGTCTATTTCACCCGACAAAAGATTGAGGTTATTCAGCCCTATCGTGGAGATGACGCGTTCGAGCGAAATATTATAGGCAGCAAGCCTCCTCTGGTCCACTTCTACCAGGATCTTGCGCTCCCTGCCGCCGGCAACTTCGACATCGGCCACGCCATTAACGCGCTTGAGCGCTTCCTTCACATTTTCGTCTACGATCTTTCTGATATCCTCTGTCGTCCGTCGTAAACTCGTTACGGCAATGATCAATATGGGAACGTCCGAGCGCTTGAATTGCGCTATGATCGGTTTCTCGATCTCTTTCGGGAGCTTATTCTTGATCTTTGCGAACTTTTCCCTGACCTCGAGCGCAGCGAAGTTCATATCTATGCCGGGTTCGAAGCTCAACACTACGGTAGACTCGCCCTCTTTCGATATAGAGAGCATCTCCTCGAGATGACTCACAGTGCCGACCGCCTCCTCGACTTGCTTTGTAACGAGCGATTCGACCTCCGTAGGCGGTATGCCTCCGCGCACCTGGATGATTATGCTTATCTCGCCAAAACTTATATTGGGGTAGAGTTCAACCGGAAGCTGTATAAGCGACAGGAATCCGACGAGGACCAGTATGGTGTAGGTCATCAACATCGTAACGGGCCGCTTGATGGAAAAGGATGGGAGGCTCATATATTTATTATCTTATTTTTTCTTTTTAAAGATCTTATCGCGCGTTTCGACATAGCCCAGATAAAGGGTGGGTATCACGACTAAAGTAAGGAATGTGGCCACCAGCAATCCGCCCATAACGGTGATGGCCATGGGCGCGCGCAATTCCGCGCCTTCACCGCCCAAGAATGCCATGGGGGCAAGGCCCAATATCGTTGTTAGAGCGGTCATAAGTATGGGTCTCAGCCTTATTTTGCTGGCGAATATTACGGCTTCCTTAACATTCATGCCTCTGGATATGAAAAGATTCGTGCAGTCTATCAGCACTATGGCGTTGTTGACGACTATACCTCCGAGTATTCCAACGCCCATCAGGACGTATGCGCTTACGCTTGTGTGCGTAAAGAAGAGCGCCCAGGCAACTCCTATCAAAGAGAGCGGTATGGTGAGCATGATTATAAAAGGCTGCCAAAGCGATTCGAATAGCGCCGCCATGATCATGTACACCAGCAC